>JAOUEZ010000068.1 GCA_029858465.1 Thermoplasmata archaeon
TTCCGAGAATTCCGACGATCATTCCGGCGGATGATGCAATCTCTGCCAGATTCTTGGCGACCTTGATTACTTCAGGATCGAAAGAGGCGGTGCATCCGACATAATACAGCATGTCAACCGGTTGTTTGCTCGCATCAACGATGTTCTTCAGGTTTCTCGCCCACTTTCCTCTCTGCGAGCGTGGCTGCACCCAGGGATTGTCATAGTTCTCGATGCTCTTTGTCAGTGTCTCATGCGGCTCGAGCGGGCCGAGCTCAGAATCTACAAGACATTCTCTAAGGGATTCCCACATCTCAATCGTCCTCAGAGAGAGCGGACAGGCCTCGCCGCACATCCCGCAGATAGAGCATTCGTACGCGTTCCTTGCCAGATCGGCAAGCATCTTATCCATTTTCTCTTCGGATGTGAGCGCGCTTCTTATCGGGTTCCTCTCGGTTCTGATGATCTTCTTAAGAGCCCTCATCTTCCCTCGAGGCGTTCTCTCTTCCTTCTCCTCGACCTCGCCGCCAGTCGGACAATAGATCGCACATTCGCCGCATCTCGTGCAAGCATCGAAGCCGACAAGATTTTCCACAGGAATTTGCGAGAGATTCAACTTTCTTCTAGCCAATCTCTTCCCTCCCGCGGATTATCTCATTGATTTGATTTGCTAGTGGTGCAGCGAACAGATGGAAAAGCTTGCTGAAAGGTATGTATGCGATAAACACGAGGCTCGCAACAGCATGAACAAACCAAAGCTGCGCGTAAACTTCCTGTGACACGGCAGGAAGAAAATAAGCAAAAGACGCCCCGACGAAAGAATATTCGTCAGGGGAAGCATGGCTGGGCAGACCGCTTGCCATCCCAATCCCTTCCTGCAGGAATCCTCCGACTATGACAATTAACAACAACAATATCGACAACAGATCTTCCTGGCCTGTCACCAGCTGCTTAGGTCTGAAGACGAATCTTCTGATGACCGCCCCGAATAGGCCTATCATTATCATTAGGCCGAATAGGTCGAACCCGAAATCTCTTATCCATAGCTTCCCCAAGCCGTTTGGATCGATGAATGCATCTGTATGGAATATCTCCAAAGCCGCAGTCGCAATCAGGTCCAGTATAAAGATCCCAATGAATCCAAAAAGTATCATCGCGTGGAAGAACCATCGGATTTTGCTGATTTCCCAGAGTTTCTTAAGAATGATTGAATCGACGATGAAGATTCTCAAGTGTCTTCCAAAATCTCTGCTGAATATTATCTTCAGCATCCTGCTCGTCGACATCAGCAGCTTTCTACTTCTTGTCAGATGTCGATCGTCATTGGATATCTTTCCTTCCATCCAAATCATTGCGTTATAGAACAAACCTGCAATGAAGATGATGATTGTTGCCGCGGCCATCACGGCAAAGATCTGAATGTAATTCCCGTTCGCTCCGGATTCTCTGATGTAAGTGTTGTCATAGGGAAGGGTGAGAACGATGATCGTAAAGACGGACATTATTATGAGTAGGATGAAGAAAACTCCTATCATGTCGAAAAGGTACTTTTTCTTCGCGGGATTTTCGTTGCTCAAGTGTATCTGAATGATAGGAGTATCTGAACTCCATATTAATGGTTCTGAGATTCATTTTGCATAGGCATATCCCTTTTGTCAGTCAACAAAATGGACTTGAAGCGAAAAAGGTATTATCCCATATTTCTTAACGGATTCGAAGCATGGGATGGAATGGCGAGAATTGTGTTCCGATTCCAAATTCCTGTTTCTTTCTGTCCTGTCTTCCAAGGAGAAGCCGTTTGAAAGGAGGGATTTACCTGCAGCAAAATGGTAGAAGAATTGAGAAAATGGAATTCACATCATCAGCTCATGATCAGCGCCTCGACAGACATGCTGGAAAGATTGCGAAGCGCTCTCAATTGCCAGCCTTGATTATTGCAGTAATTATGATTCTATCGAGTGTAACTGTAGCAATCCTAACGATGAATCCTCTCCAACAGGAGCAATCTCCAGAAGGGAATGACTATGCTGGAATTGAATATTATAATGGCCGAAACCAAATTTCAATCGGTCCTGAGTTCGCGCTCGGTATAACGGCAACAGATACGAACGACATTGCTTCCGGTGATTTGGACAACGACGGCGATCTAGAGCTTGTCACAGTCTCGTACAACGAGTTGCGCATTTGGAACAGCACAGGCAACCCTTGGACCTTCTGGGATGAGTATCTTGCTGGCGATTTCGCCATGGAGACTGGAATCTCTGTCGCTCTTGGGGATTTGGACAACGACGGCTGGCTGGATATCATCGCGGGAGACAATGATGCCAACGTTTGGTGCTGGCAGAACGATCATACGCCCTTCGAGAGCTGGGGAGCGCCGAACAGAATAACCACGACTTCGGTGATTGCTGGGACTGCAGTTGTCGCCATTGGCCTCGGAGACTTCGATAATGACGGTTGGCTAGATGTGGCCACGATTGATAACAGTACAAACGGAAATTATCTAGATGTGAATCAGAACGATCATACGCCCTTCATCGGGATGTTCTCCGGCATTGCGAACTGGGCTTTATCCGCGACAAGAGGGACATCAGTCGCATTAGGAGATATTGACAACAACGGCTGGCTCGATATTCTGACAGGAGATCAGAGCGCGGCAATGATAGGCTGGGAAAACGATGGTACTCCATGGGATGATGTATGGACTGCGAATCTTCTCGGAGACAGAAGCTCCAATTGTTCAAACATTCTGGCGGTAGCTCTCGGTGACCTAGATAAAGATGGTGATCTCGATCCTGTCAGCAGCGAAAACAATCGTACCGTCTGTGTATGGGAGAATTCTGGCGGCATTAATTCCTGGGACGCTAAGACGGGGCACATTGTCCTTAATGACCAAATGGCGAACGGCACTTGTATTGCCGTTGGGGATTTCGATAACGACGGTTGGCTTGATCTAGTCGGAGGGAGCGATTTCGAGGGCAGGACCGGATTGTTCGATAACGACCATTCTCCCTTTGACGGCGATTGGCTCTTCACGGGCACCGGAATGGGCGGAACCACAAATGTATTAGGAATGTGCTTGGGAGATTTCGACCTCGATGGAGATGTCGATTATGCCACTGCTCACGAAGATAACATAGGCGCATCCATTTTCCTATGGGAAAACATACTCCTGCATCGGAATATGCCGTTGGGCGATATGGGCGAACCAGTTCTCCAAAGCCCGTATTATGATGCAGCTCTAGGAGATTTGGACGGCGATGGGGATTTAGATGTAATAACGGGAACCACTATCAACGCGACCTCAGGAGAATTGACTCTTATAGAAAACGAGGATTCCCCGACACCGTTCTTAAGATATCTAGAAATCAGTGCTGATGTCCACGGTGTTGCGACAGGGGATCTCGACAACGACCATGATGTGGATATCGTATGCGGAATTGCCGAGTACCTGTATGTCTGGGAGAACCCGGGAGACCCATGGCTGGGCGTTTGGAACCAGGTATTGGTCGACTCGGAAACGAGCTTTGGATTCTATGAGCTCTCAGTAGGAGATCTCGATAACGACGGACAGTTGGACATCGTTGTTGGAGGTTATGGCGGCGTTACTCCCATCAGGCTGAGGGTATACCAGAACGACGGGACGCCGTTCGACGGTGGATGGGTGCGCAACAATGTGTCTTCAAATGTACCTATTCCCGGCTCTATTTTCTGCATCGATATCGCAGATTTTGATAACAACGGCTCCCTGGATATAGTCGTGGGCGGGAATCAAGCTTCTGGGGACCAAATAGTCGCGTTCGAGAACGATAACACTCCCTTTGTCGGCTATTGGGCTTCTAACATCGTCGGATCCATAGGGATAGGTCCGGATGCAGTTGCCGTCGAAGCTGCAGACTACGACAATGACGGCGATCCGGATGTGGCAGTTGCCGAAAAAGACGGCGGCAATCGCGTCTTCATGTTCCAGAACGACGGAACGCCTTTTGCCGGCGTCTGGTCGAGCAATTTCGCGATCTCTCTCGGCGATGATCCTAATGTTCTCTCAGCAGAGGATTTCGACCTCGATGGAGATCTCGATTTGGCTGTCGGTACAGGACCGGCAGAGACCTATGAGGTATTGATCATAGAGAACGACGGCACACCTTTCTCAGGGATTTGGACCAGGCATAATGTCGGTTCCCACGATGCATGGATCAATGCTTTGTTGACTTGCAGGATAAACAATGATGCGGGTCCTGACATCATCTCATGCGACCATATCGGCCGCCTTTATGCATGGGAAAACCTCGGGGCGCAGATAACAGAAGATGTCTATGACGTGTCACCTGGGACATTCGACGCGGGAACTGAACATGAATTATTGAGGATTGCTGTCACGAGCAATGGCAAGTCGACGGACGAGACTGCAGAGATGGCCGTTCTCAGGTTCCAGTTCTATAGAGGCGATGGAGTCACTCCGCTCACACCCTCGGAGATGAATGACTCATTCGAGTACTACTTGGTCTACAAGGACGATGGCGATCTTAGCTGGAACAACTTGACAGATTCTCCTGTGCCTGCACTCGTCGAATTCAATGGCAACGAAATAATATTGAATGTGAGTGACGGAACGGCAAATGCGACGATAGATCCGACAGTTACTGAGAACTTCTTCTTGGTTGTGAAGCTTCAATTGTTGGCGACCTTGCCCTCCTTCAGGGTCGAATATGACCCTGACTTCTACGACAATGCAACTGGTGGCAATGTCATAGAGCTTCAGCCTACGGACTCAGCCCTTAGCATAGAAGAAATCGATCCCGTGATGACCGGCGTGATATCGATAATCGCCATCCCAGAGTTCTCAACCATCATGCTGCCCATCGTCGGGGTTCTAGCCGTCGTTTTACTATTCCGTAGAATAAGCCCCAGGAGAAGAAATTGAAAAACACTGGTTGCTGAAAACTCTCCTGCCATGCTCCCTGAGGAAGGGGGCATAGGCTTTACTTTTTCTTGATTATAATTTGTCATTTTTTCAAATTCCCCCAGGGGGTTTTTGGAAAAATCAAGTTGTCAGCTTGTTTTGCCCTTAAGTTTATACACATACGCCGGGGGAGTGAATGAATATAATTAACGTAGTTATCGATAAAGACTGGCTTCTATGTAGCCCCGATAATGATATTAAGGGAATCATCTAACATAGTCTCGTTGAGGAGACGGAGAGGTGATATCGACGAACAGACAAACGCGGATGCTTAAGACCGCATTGAATACCAGCTCAGGCGACGAGCAATTCAAGAGCGAGCTGAAAGTTCCCCAGAAACCTTCCTATAGTTACAAAGGGCGCTTCCAGTAAACTCTATGCGGGACCAGCCCGCAATTCTTACATATTTTTCTTATTCATTTTACATCGTTTCTCAGCATTGAAAAGTATGCATTTAGAAAAAGAGAAGCTCCATTAGATAGGCCACTGACGGTTTTATCCATTTGCTCTTTATCGATATATTCTCTTCTTATTTCTTTCAGATTTGACAGTGCATACTGCAGATTCGAAATAATCTCATCAGAAATTCCAATAGGCTTTCTATCCTCGTTGGCAATACATTTAGCCAGTCTTTTTCTAATAGCCTCAATGAAGAAAAGGAGCTTCTCCCCCTCCCAATATTTGACGCCTATCTTACAGGAGAAAGAATCTAGCGCGGTCGCGACAACTCGAAGATCTGCAAGCACACTTTTTAGATCTTTTAATCTCGCGTTTCCGACCATGGATTCAAAGCTGTCCGATTCCTCGGTTTCGAATTCATGAAGGAGATCTCTGAAATACTCATTTGCCATTGGGTAATCCGGATGCTCCAGGTGAGGCGCGATCACCAATACCTTGCCTTTCCCTTGACCACCTTCTATGCAGGCTGCTCCATCCTTTATAGTCCTTTCACAAAGCTCCTCAGGAACGAGCAATTCAGCTCCTTGGACAATTCCTTCGATTGAGAGTCTTCGACGCACTCCGTTATTCGATGATAAAATTGGTCCTCCGTAAAGGGGTGCTACAAGCTCCCTTTCCCCATTCAGCCTTAGCGGCCCTCTGACAGGATGATATACATATGAGCAACCGTAAGGCACAGAGTATCTTTCTGCATCTGCGATATTCTCTGGGATATTGGACGAAATATTGGCGATTCTTGCATCAATCAAATTGAAACTCGATAAAGGCGGAATCGAGCTTTTCAAGGGCAGATATGCGCCTGCGCAGATGCCGATATATCCCGCCCCGCATCGAATCCTTTCGGCGATGGTCGAGAGTCCCTCCTCTCCAAAATATTCGGCAATTCTGAATGTGTCACCGCCTGGAATGATAAGGACTTCACCTTTGCTCAGTGCGACAATGTCCTTGAATTCCGGGCAGAATCTCGTTTGATAAAACCGAAATTTTTCGAGGAAATCCGCCAACCATACCCATGAGTTTGAAGCTCCTGGTCCCGTATAGACCATGATCTTCTGGCCGGGTTCAGTCTTACTATTCGAGGTCATATCAACGCAGGTTATTGCATATCTGGTTTAGAGGCTTTCGTATTCATATTATTCATGGGCAGGGCGCAGAAAGAATTATACTCAAGTTCTTCTTTCTTGCACAACGCAGGCAAGGGCCCATGGTCTAGTGGTTATGACGTCTGCTTGACACGCAGAAGTTCTCCGGTTCGAATCCGGATGGGCCCACCTTGCTTTTACTGGATAGAATCGGAAAAAGCCTGCCAGTAGACTTACGTGCAGGTGCTTCTCCAGCCGCATTCCTCTATTGCATTTCATTCTCGAACAGGTCGGTGCCTTTTGTGAATCCCGCCAGCACTTCCTCAATCAGTTCCTTGTCTAGCGCGCGGAGATAGCAATCTGGGGTGACATATGCCAGATTATCGAGGCCGATGCGGTCGACGATGGTTCTCAGCCTTCTTGCGGTCGT
>JAOUEZ010000069.1 GCA_029858465.1 Thermoplasmata archaeon
CGTAATAGCTTCCGACCGCGACCATATCCACATCTGTGGGTGTGGACACCTTCACCGAGACGAGAGCTTTAGGATGTATCGCCCTTATCCAGTCCAGGTGCTTCTTGTGATCCTCGACAGAGTAAACACTGTGAAACGGAAATGGGGAGAACAAGCTTGACCAAGGGACGGCTTCTCTCAGCTTCGCCACATCCGGGGTGTTTTTGTCCCAAAGAAGGTGTCCTCCCAATCCAGGTTTCGCCCCCTGGGCGTACTTGAATTCGACAATGCGTGCTCGTTGGATAGTCTCCTCTCTGACGCCGAATAACCCCGTGGCAATCTGAGTTATGATGTGATCCTTGTACGGCACGAGCTCTTCCGGATATCCTCCTTCCCCTGTGCATGTGAATGTGTTCCAGGCCATGCAGGCTTTCGCTCTAGCGAGCATGATCGGAAGGCCTATCGATCCGAACGACATGCCGCCGCCGTAGAACGGGACGGATATCCGGATCCTCTCACCCTCCTTCCTCCTGTTGAGCTCAATGCCGAGATCGACCGACTCTGGGGATATGTGTCTATCGGGTTCCCTGGGGAACGCGATTGCCAGTTCATCGAATCCTCCTCCAGAGTTGCCGATCTCCGATTCGATTCCTCCCTCCGGAGGCCTCCCGTTTTCAGATTGTTTCCAGTTGGACACTATGAGCGACGGCGGCCAACGGTAATCTCCAAGGCTACTGTACATTGTGCTTTCATTTACGGAGAGCGCACTGACAGGGCAATTGTTGACACAGAAGAAGCTGTTCACCTGGCATTCGGGTCCTATGCAGTACCAGTCCCTTGGCCTGCTTATTTTCCCCCAACCTTCGCGCCTGTCGTGAACGCCATAGGGGCATAGGGTGGCGCATGTTCCGCAGTTGATGCACTCCTCACTCCTCTCCACCTTAAACCTTCCGAAGAAGCGATGCTCGGGGAATGGCTCAAGCTTCACCGAGGATGGGTATATGCCTACCTGGTCCGTCATTGCTCATCCCTCTCTAGCATCTGTGCGAAGGCCTCCTTTTCGAGATCCTCCGCGAACATCGCTCTTCCAAGCTCTCCTCTCAGTCTCCGTGCCTCCCTGATCCCCATCGCACCCATTACCTCGAGCAACTGATCTCTCCATGCGCCGATGATGTTGATTATTCTCTGGACTGCCCAAGCTTGGTCTGCCTGCTGTATCTCGACTGGGCACATTTGAGGAGCAGTGCAGTTTATGCAGAGCCTGCATTCGAGGGCTATCATCGCCACCCTGTCGATTGCGACAGCATCCGCACCGAGAATCATTGCCTTGGGGACATGCTCCGCCGCCGCTATGCCTCCTGAGATGAAGATTGAAATCTCGTCCCGCATGGACCGATCGACCAAGCCCTGATGCACTTCCCGCAGGGCGTACCGGATATGTCTCTGGTTCTCCCGCTTCCTTTCAAATCCCCAGCTGTCGGCGACGATATGAGCCACATCTATTTTTGCATCGCATAGTGAGATCACATCATCGGATATGTGCGGAACGAGTGGCAGCCTCGCAGCGATGAGCGCATCCCGGTTGATTTCCCTTATCTCGCCCAGCAGCTCGTCGAACCTCGAGCTTCTGACGATTTCAATCATGTTGGCAGATCTGAGGATCTCCATGTCGATGTCGCGGATTCTCTCGGTGATGAGAGGGACGACGTGAGGCCTCTCAATAGGAGGCACGTCGCCAGCTTCCTCCACTGGGAGGACGCAGAGCGTGCCAAGCCAAGCCGCCGAGCGAGAGATAATCGATGTCATGTGTTTGCTGAGTATCTCCTTAGGAAGAATATCGAATATTATCGGTATCTGTATCTCCAGGATCGGACTGGGAGCGGTCACAATCTTCCCATCTTCGGTGAATTCCAGGAAAGGCGACTTCCTTCCTATGTCGATGGCAGTGGAGATGTATTCCCTGCCATGTATGCCATCTCTCGTGGGCCTGACAATCTCAGACATATCGGTCCACATGCCGTCAAACCATTGTCCGCCGAAGGGTCCCCGGTAGCCAGCCCCGAAGACCGGGATTCGACCCGTCTCGGCCTCGTAGGATATCGCGTAGAACCTGTGCGGTTCCCAGTAAGGATCGCCGAGCGAGCTGTACTCGGGGTTCATCGTCAGGGTCAGAGCGTGCGTCGGGCACAATTGGATGCATCTGAAGCAGTTCCTGCATAGATGGCTGGTCGGTTCATCCATTGATCTCTCGTCGTGCCCTTTTCTCTCGTGCACACCGTAGACGCATGCCTTCGCGCATCTGCCGCAGTGTCTGCATAGATCGGTGTCCCTTATGATCTTGAATTTGCCAATCACTGCATGCCGTGGCGGAGCAGGCGTCGTCGGAATGTGATACCGGTCATACGGCATCGGTATCCACCTCCTTCACGGCAGCGTCGGGGGAGATTGTCCCATCGTACAGCATCTTCTCGTATTCGGGGCTCGACTCCACCTCGGCGACGAAGTTGTCAATCAGGTTCTTTGGTTTGCCGTACATCTCCTCAAGCTTATCTTCCAGCTCTTCATAGGCAGAAAGCAACGGTAGCCCAGTCTGACATACCTCTTCGCAGGCATGGCACTTCATGCAGAGGAATATCTCCTTCGCATCATCGTCGTCCAGAGGAATTCCCGCCATCATCTGTCGGTAAAGCAACAGTTTTCCTCTTCCAGTGACCGTCTCCCTTCCAGTCACGAGATATGCGGGGCAGACGTTTATGCAAGCACCGCACCTCGCGCAGGCAAGCGCTGATATGTCAAGATTCGAGACGTCCTTCTTCGATCTCTCAGAAAAGAATCTCCGGGATATCCTGCCTGTGAGGCTGGCGGCGGCAAGAAGGGAACCCAAGGCGAACAGCGTCAGTCTCTCCCTCAGAAATATCGCAATAGGGCCGGTGAGCTTTCCCGTCCTTGACAGGAATTTGCCAGGGTTGAACCTGTCACCTGGGTCGAGCTCCTCGTTGGTTTTCTTGAGAATCGTCATCCTATCCTTAGGAACGACGAATGATGAGAACGGCTGGTTCCAAATACCGATGGCATAAGGTCTTCCCTTCAGCTCCGTTGCAATCCTTGTCATAAGCAAAGAGAGGACCGCATGAATCGTGTACATCAACATTCTTCGTTGGTCCGTCAGGAAGAATGAGAGGACGAGCGCCTCCTTCTTGGAAATTATATGCGATTCCGAGGCGATCTCAAGCCCGAAAAGCTTCCCTAGGTTCCTGACTTTGCTCAGATATGCAGGAACGGCATTGATTGGAAGCACTACCTCTGCGCCGAGGAGTCCGGGGCCCCTCATCCTTCCCCTCATCGGAAAATACCGGTCGCCCCAGAGAAGGTTAGCCATGAAGATTGGCGCCTCACTGGTGCTTATCTCCTGAGGCATCTCTAGCCGGAGGTCCGAGAACTGATCAGATTCCATCTCGACCAAGATTGCCGGGCTCTCATGCAGGGGATCGCCTGGTATCGGAGTGAGATGATTGAGCTCCTTTATTCGTAGCTCGTCGAAAAACATGATGTGCGTGATCGAGGGATTTCCTCCGATAATCGAGGATATGAGCTTGAAGGCCATCGCATCGTTCGAGGTCTGTATCAGAATCGCACGCCTATGCCTCGGCGCTTTTCTGACAGAAAGGATAACCTCCGTGATTGCCCCAAGCTGCCCTTCTGAGCCCATCATGAGGTCGAAGAGCCTGTCCTCGGGAACCAAGTATTTCTCTGAGCCATCCGGAAGAACGACCCTAATTTTCTTAACATGCTTGGCAATATGGCCGTATAAGTAGCTGTTTATTCCAAGACCGCCAGTCGACAACCACCCACCGAGAGTGGAAAAAATACTGCTCGGCGAGGTCTTCAGGGCGAGATCCCGCTTCCTGAGCTCCAATGAGATGTCCGTCCATCTCGTTCCGGCTAAAGCTTTTGCCTCCAATTTTTCAACATCTATCGATAAAGCGCCGGCGAGCTCACCGAAATCCAATACGACTCCTCCGTTCGGAGGCAACACCCCGCCGAACGCGCTCGATGCAGCTCCTCTTACCACCAATGGGATGTCTTTTTTACGGCACAGCTTGACGCAATCGACAACTTGCTCGTGAGTCTTTGGCTTTGCAATCAATGCAGGGATATCGGAAAAGAGCAGATCGCTCAATATCTTTGGAGGTTCTGAGGAATCAATGCTCCTGATGATCTTCTCAGAGCTGCTGTAAAGAACCTCAATTCCCTTTTTCTCCAATTCGCCTGATAGAATGACAAGGTCCTCGTCGAGCTTTCCGAGCGATTTTTTCTCAATCTCAGAAAGCCTCTGCCGGATTTTCCTCTCGGGGGGTTGTCCTGCCTTTCTTTTATGCCCCCTTTTCAATTTGGAATGACTGGGCTGGTCGGTGGGTTTTCTGGCGGGAGTCTTCCCCCCATCCAACTTACGCACGTCTCCCTCCCGACGCTCCAAACTGGCCTCACCAACCGCTATTAATACTCTTCTGATTAATGCGGCTCTATTAAATCTTTGCCTGTATTATCGAACAATGTCTTGACAGTTCTGCATAACCTCGAACAAAGAAGTGCTATTATGCCTTATTATCCGAAAAAAATAAAAATAGGATGAGTGATTTCACAAGAGGTGTTGAATCAAATGGACGAGATTGACAGGGACATCCTGAGGTGCCTCTACGAGGATGCAAGAATGCCGATGCGGCAGATCGCGGAGAAGCTGGACATCTCGGTGAGCACGGTATCCGTCAGAATCAAGGCGCTCGAGGATGAGAAGGTCATACTCGGTTATATCCCGATTCTCGATCCCGAGAAGCTTGGCTATGACCTTCTAACAATCATCGGTGTGAGGATATCCGAAGGAAAGCTGGTCGATGTCGAGCACAAGCTTGCGAAGGACGCTAGGATCTTGCAGGTCTATGATGTCACTGGAGAATGGGATTCTCTAATGATAGCGAGATTCAGATCCAGGGAAGAGCTCAACGCCTTTGTCAAGGATCTCCTCTCTCAACCGCACATCGAGCGCACGAATACACTTCTCGTTCTCAATGTCGTCAAGGATGAAAAGCGGCTCCCACTTTAGATCCATTAGGATCTGCCCTCTCATCTTTTCCACAAGAGAATTTACATAAGAAACTTATATCGAATCGGATTATAGAGTGGCCATCTGGCGTTGCCAGGAGACCCGACTTAGCTCAGTCTGGCTAGAGCGGCTGACTGTAGTACGGAGATCGGCGTTGCCGATTTCAGCCGCTGAAATCAGCAGGCCCCCGGTTCAAATCCGGGAGTCGGGACTTTATTTGTAATAAAATTGATTATGCTGTACAATCAAGTGGATGATGTCGCCATTATTTTTTCCACACTCATTTTGTCTCTCATGCTCACGATTTCTCTGTTTCTTTCCATCAGTGCCAGTTCCTTTGCATCAAATGCCTTTGGGTTGACCGACATGACGAGTCTGGATGAGTTTGCCATAACGACCTCGCTCCACCTGTCTACAGCTCTCAAGACCTTGTTGAAGTCGTTCGCCGTTACAAGATATTCCAGCCCCTCGATGAGCACCACGCCGTTCTGGGATTTTTCAATGAAGTTAATTATCATGTCTGTCAAGAGACTGAGTTTTGAGGGATCGATGTTCTCTTTTCCCGGGATGGATGTCAGCCAGATTATTGGGGTCGTCTGGATGAGATATTTCATCCTTATCTCGGTCGGATGTCTCCTTGTTATGACGAGTCCCTGAGTCCTGCTCTTATGCTGAGTGCACTCCCTGCAGGGACAAGGTAATCCGCATGCGCTGCAGTCGAGGCTTTCGCATACGAAGCTCTCATCGTTCTGACAATCAAAGCATCTGCTCCGCAGAATCTCCGTGAATATCTCGAACGCGAACTTCGGGCGATCTTCCTCGACAAGGTACACCCGGCCATCCAGAAGTCTGTAAGTCGATTTTGTCCCTATGGATTTAACCTCGGGCATCGGACTGACCAATCGGAGCCTGTTGCTCAAGAAAATGATTGATATCACTCCAGTGAACAATAACATTCCAATATTGATCAGAACCCAGAAATTCGGTCCTCCTCCGAGGGAGGCATAAATAATTGAAAGGATGAGGAATAATGCCAATCCCGTGCCAATGATGACGGCGGCTCCACGGTGGCTCTCTGCGCTCCTATAAAATATCAGATCAGCAGCAACGGAGCTCGGTAAGATGACGATAGCTAATCCAAATAAGTACAGCGTCGATTCCCTACTGAACCAAAATTCGCTCTCCCAGTAGTCTACATTGGATATAAGGAATGCAATTGATCCAAATATTGCGACAAGTAGAATGTAAATCGTGAAGAACGTCCTTCTTCTTACTGGCGATGCGATTATTGCGAAGTCATATGGGAATGCGATAGCAAGGAAAAGCACAGTCACAAGAGAAGCGCTGAATAATGAGCTGGATAGCTTTCCGAATATGGCAGCATCTGATCCATTGGGAGTAAAGTTCATCAATGGGATAAAGGCGTTGGCAATCCCCACCAGAAGCACTAGCAGAACCATGAAAACTAAGGCCAGAGATTTCTGGCTCCTATAGGTCAGAAACCCTCCACCAACTATCAGGAGCGAGGATGTTATGAGAGTGAAAACCAGAGAGAAATCGTTCAGAACCTCAGCCTCCTCCCTCTTCCCTTCTGCATTTCCTCCAAACGAGAAATCATCTCAGGGCTAAATGCAGCTGCAATCATGATGAGACTCGTCACAGGATTATGTTATTGGCGCCACGGATTTGACTGCCTCTAGCAGCTTCTCCACTTGGAAAGGTTTTGCGACGAACTCGGCCGCTCCTGCTCTTAACGCC
>JAOUEZ010000070.1 GCA_029858465.1 Thermoplasmata archaeon
GAGAAACCATAAAATAGGAAGAGCATTATGGTCGCACGAAAATCTTATGGAGGCCTAATATGGCAGAGAAACCACATATGAATTTGGTATTTATTGGTCATGTCGACCATGGTAAGTCAACAACTGTAGGTCGCCTCCTAGTAGATAGCGGTCACATCGAGCAATATGTGATTGACAAGTACCGGAAGGAGGCCGAGCAAAAGGGAAAGGCCACTTTCGAATTTGCTTGGGTCATGGACAATCTGAAAGAGGAGCGAGAGAGAGGACTGACGATTGATGTTGCCCACAGGAAATTCATGACGGACAAGTACTACTTCACAATTATTGATGCACCTGGTCACAGAGACTTCGTCAAGAACATGATCACAGGAACGAGCCAGGCAGATGCCGCCGTAGTCGTCGTAGACGCGGTCAACGGCCCTCAGGCGCAGACAAAGGAGCACATTTTCCTCGCGAGGACTCTCGGTGTCACACAGGTCATAATAGAGATCAACAAGATGGACGCGGTCAACTACGATCAGCAGAAGTACGAGGCCGCCAAGAAGGGCGTAGAGGCTCTCATGAAGACGGTCGGCTACAAGCCCGAGGAGATACCTTTCATACCAGCATCCGGTTTCGTCGGAGATAATGTCGTGAAGAAGAGCGACAAGATGCCCTGGTACAAGGGCCCGACGCTCGTCGAAGCGCTCAACGCATTGAAGCAACCGCCGAAGCTGACGGACAAGCCGCTTAGATGGCCGGTTCAGGACGTCTACACCATCACAGGTGTCGGCACGGTCCCGGTCGGACGAGTCGAGACGGGTGTGATGAAGCCCGAGACAAAGGTCGTGTTCATGCCTTCGAACAAGGTCGGAGAAATCAAGTCGATCGAGATGCACCATGAGACATTGCCTCAGGCGGTGCCCGGCGACAATGTCGGAGTCAACGTGAGAGGCCTCGCTAAAACCGACATCAGGAGAGGAGACGTGGCAGGACCAGTCGACAACCCGCCGACAGTTGCGAAGAGCTTCACAGCACAGATTGTCGTATTGAACCATCCATCAGTGATCACAGTCGGATACACGCCTGTCTTCCACTGTCACACGGCACAGGTCGCCTGCAAGTTCGAGGCTCTTTTGAAGAAGGTCGATCCGAAAACGGGTCAGACGCTCGAGGAGAATCCTCAGTTCCTGAAAACCGGTGACATCGCGGTCGTGAAGATTGTCCCGACAAGACCGATGGTGATCGAGAAGGCCAAGGACTTCCCGCAGCTCGGAAGGTTCGCTATCAGGGACATGGGCCAGACGGTCGCTGCCGGCACAGTGATCGACATAGAGAAGAAAGAAATGTAAACCCCTTAAATCTCCTTTTCATTTTGTTCTTGAGGTGAAAACGCTTGGTATCTCAGAGGGCTCGAATATCGCTCAGCGGGACGGACCCGAAAAAGGTCGACTTGGTCTGCAAACAGATAAAGCAGATATCAGAGAGAACCGGGGTGGC
Organism: Thermoplasmata archaeon; assembly: GCA_029858465.1. Lineage (GTDB taxonomy): Archaea > Thermoplasmatota > Thermoplasmata > UBA10834 > DTMW01 > JAOUEZ01. The sequence continues at coordinate 1,480 of JAOUEZ010000070.1, forward strand.
GATGAGTGGTCCTATACCTCTTCCAACCAAGCGGCTTGTCGTCCCATGCAGGAAATCGCCTGACGGTGAGGGGTCTGAGACCTGGGACAGATGGGAGATGCGCGTTCATAAGAGGCTCATCGATTTAGACGCAGACGAGAGAGCGCTGAGGCAGCTGATGAGGATCCAGGTGCCTGATGGCGTTAACATCGAGATTGTTTTGAGATCCTGATTTTTCTCGGAAATCTTTTTATTAAGGCGTCTCATCCGAATTCTAGCTAAAGGGCCGATAGATCAGCGGAAGATCGCCTGCTTTGCAAGCAGGAGGTCATGGGTTCAAATCCCATTCGGTCCATTGTTAATTTTCACGACAAAGAATCATCTCCTGCTGAGAAGAAGCCTTTGGGACATGAGACGCGAAAGTGTCTGTGAAGACTGACGGATAGTAAAGACGCTTCATCTGCAGCTACGCATTAAGGACAGGGTTTCTGATCTTTGATACGCGTTGCTGAAGAGATGATCTGCGGAAGAATTATCCTATTCCAAGATCGGTCCTATCAGCGCGGGGGCACTTGCGGAATGGGATTTGTCGCAGGCATCCCAAGAACCTTCGCAGTGAATTCGCTACCTGATATCGAACCCGTTATCTTCCCATCGACAATCGTCATTATTGTATCGGCTATCTGGCCAATGCGTTGATCATGGGTCACGATCACGATAGTCTTGCTGAGCGTGTCCCTTAGTTGTTTGAAAAGCAAGAGGATCTGATGGCCAGTCGTCGTATCCAGCTCTCCAGTAGGTTCGTCCGCAAGAAGAATCGGGGGGTCGTTGGCAAGCGCAACCGCAAGTCCAATTCTCTGCTGCTCGCCTCCAGACATCTCATCAGGTTTGTGTTTTGATCGCGTTTCCATAGCGACCAGCTTCAGAAGCTCATCCGTCCGAGTTTTCATGTAGTTGCTGTCCTTGCCAGCGAGCCTCATCGGGAGCTCAATGTTCTCCCTTGCCGTCAAAGTAGGTACCAGATTGAAGAACTGGAATACGATGCCCACATTCTCGCGCCTGTGCCTAACCAGTCCATCAGGGCTTAGGTTGACGAGGTTGACTCCATTCACCTTCACACTCCCCGCCGTCGGCCGATCCAATCCTCCGATAATATTCAGAAGGGTTGTCTTCCCGCACCCCGAAGGTCCCATTATTGCCAGGATTTCTCCTCCTTTGATGGTGCAGTCAAGGCCGCGCAGAGCAATAACCTCGGACCTTCCAATCTTGTAGACTTTGATGAGGTCCTTCACTACTATGTCTCCCATTTCAACCACCTCGAATTCTTAGTACTTCTGCAAGCTTGATATTCCCCGCACGAGAGGTCGCGAAGAGCGACGCGATAAGCAGCGCAACAACAGATGAAAGCACGACTGAGAGGCTGACAAGGGTAAATATCATCTTTCTTTCAACTGCCGAATAGAGAACCTCGCCGGAAAGCGTGTTGAACAGGAAAGCCGTCAGGATGCCTACGCATGTCCCGATAACGAGTCCCAAAATCATCAGGCTCATCGACTCGCCCATGAGTATCTTCCTGAGCTGCCCTCCTGAGGAGCCTCTAGCCATGATGCATGCCAGTTCATTCTCCCGGTCATGTACAGATACAAATATTAGCAACCCTACCCCGATTGCCATGATCACGATCGAGAGAACATATTCCATGCGGAGGAAATCGGTAAATGAGAAGAAGGCCGGATCTTTGCTCAGCGCGTCTAGTCTTTCCTGCAGTATCGTAGACGTGCTAGCGAGATTATCGCTTTCCAATATTCTTGCTGCGGTGTACGCAACCTCAAGCGGATTCGTTCCATCCATTACATCAATTAACGCGCCATTGCTAGAGAGTATCCCAGTAAGGTTCTCGTAAGGTATGTTAGAAATTGTGCTACGGTCTATGAATGCATCAACGCCAGGAAGACCAGGCAGTCCTTTTACCATTCCGACGACAGTAACCCTCACCAAATGGTACTTCGTGCTGCTCATCATCACCACGGACAATTCGTCGCCGACCGCGAGTCCCAGAGAATCAGCGACTTCATTGTTCAGCAACATACTATTGTCACCGCTCGATTCTTGCAGGGGCTCGTTTCCCCCACCGACGAAATAGAAATCGCTGGGTTTGATAGTATCAAAATAATCACTGAAGTTCATGATAGCGGTCCGCACGTGGGGCCAAACCGAGTAAATATCGAATGTCGCATCCAGTTTAGAATATGTCACGGAATGCGCGACGCCAGGCAATGAGTCGAGGGCATCGAGCTTCGACAAGTTCACTGTCTTGTCTCGAGAGTCAGTAGCGGATGCGACGAGGTTTATATCAGCCCCGACCTCGAAATTCACCTTCTCTTGCTCATAGTTGATTGTAGATTCCATAGTGATAGAAATGAACAATCCGAATGCCAATGCGAGCGAGATGATGACACAGAGATTCGATGCTCGGCGAGGGTTTCTGACGATATTCCTGTCGACCAAGTAGTGCAGATCCTTTGTCCATGGCTTCACCAGCCATGCGAACTTCGAATATATTTTTCTCGAACCTCTTGTGAGAAGATGAACCAAGCTCAAGGAGAGCGTGAATGGGAGCAACGGGAGAATCATGATGCCGGAGAACACAAGGATGGTCGCGATTGCTTCGACAATCCACGAGAATCCCTGACGGCCTGGCCAATCAGATCCAAGAATTATCGCGACAATACTCCAAAGCGATAGGATTAGTAGCAAGATATCTCCGCCCGCCCTATACTCCAACCGGGTCGCAGAGGGGGAGTAGTGATGAAGTGCACTTGTGACAGATGTTTTTGAAACGCGCTTGAATTGACCGTACGACGAGAGGAGCATGAGCGAAATTCCAAGAAGGATGCTCAAGACAATTGTTTCCGGGGAAGCCATAAAATCAGTCACCTCAGTCGCGGCTTCTCCACCCAAGGATGCAATTGAACCTAGCATGAATCTACTCACGAGAACACCAAGGAGAAGGGCCGCAACCCCAGAAATCACGCCAAGCACAATCGCCTCGATGATTAGAGAGCCGAACACTTGGTCGTTGCTGGCACCCCGGGACTTGAGGATCGCTGCCTCTCGCCTCCGCTCGGTCAAACTGAGATCCACACCGATCATTGAGAAATATATGCCGAGCGCAAGCACAGGCACTGAGAGAGCGAGGAAGAGGGGCGCTTTTTCTCCTATGTCATATTGGAGCGACCCCAATGAAGGAGCTAAAAGGCTCTCGGAAACCATGACGCTGACAGGTTCCAGTTTCATGATCAGCTTGGTCCGTATCAAGTCCAGGCGGTCAATTGATGCAGGAATGTTGGCAAGTGTAACCACATCTGCACGGTTGACCCAGATGAAATAGTTCAAACTAACAGAGTAGAGCGAGGTTGATCCTGAGCGATCCAATCCCCACAAGTCATAGTCCGCGAGATTGAAGATTACCGGGTTTTTAGCCAGCCCCATCCAGATATTGTCATCTCCTTCGATCATAAATTGGGTGCTAAACCCGGCGTGATTTAGGTCTTCATGCCCAGGCTGCGTCCATATGCTTGATATCGATGAGGTTATATTGAGATAAGTTACATTCAAGATCCCCACTACGGTACCTTTTTCATAGGCGTATGTTACGTGCTTAAAAACGCAAGTGAGATTATCACCGACCGCCAGGTTCAAAGAATCGGCGACGTCTTTTGAGATTGCGACATTTCCAGGGTTGGGCAAGCTCCCAGCTATCTTGAAGGAATCTATAATATGCTGGCTCCCACTTGACAAAAATATCAGGCTCCCGTTGAAAGTCTGCCCCTCATCGTTGAGGTAGACACCCCCAGAGCTGTTCATGTAGCATGCGCTACTGACCGATATGATGGGCGTTGCCAGCTCGATGTCTTCAACAGATTCGATCAGGGCAGTCGTTGATGCGGACACGCTCACGACATCGTTTAAATATTTATTTGGAGTGCCGACATAATCAACAGGGACTCCATTGACTGCCGCCCTAAGCAGTCCAGCGCCTGAGGAGTCGACCGCAATCCAAGAGCCCGAAATGAGAGATAGTGCAATTATTATCCCGATGAGGGCGTATATCGAGCGTTTCCCATTGCGCAGAATGGATCCCAGCGAATAATAAACAAATGTTCCGAAACCCAGAGTTCCCATCGAGTCTCATGAATGAGGCATAGATTATATATAAAATTTGACCATTACACGGTCCAGATGGACAGTTTCTGCAACATCATTACACCTCTAAAATTACTGAGCCTCGGAAAATACTAGAGAACAAATAAAAGGGATTTGAAAGAGGCGTTACAGCCCCTCCTTTCTGTACCTTCCCGAGATGCCTTATTTGAACCTTCTTGTACCTTTTTTCGTTTTAGCCAGTTAGAAAAGCGGGTTCAAATCCTAGTATGTTCACTCATCATCGAAAATCTGAATAGATTTCTTAACAATATTCTAAGATGGATTATTTTTCATGTCTTCTGCGATCATTATTTTTCTTGAGCCTTGTTCTGAATGCAAGCGCTATGAACATGATCGAAAGAACAGGTATGATTGTCAGCCCGAATTCCGGGATTATCTCCCAGACTTCGACCTTCATTGATGTGACATTTGTCATATTCCCGCTGTCCATGACCTCGAGCTTGACCGAATAATTCCCAGGCACCGTGAATAAATGGCTCGCGCTCTTATTGTATGACCAATTGGTATCCCATGTGCCGTCACCTTCCCAGTCCCATCTCACCTGCAATAAGCCGGTCCCATCTTCCAAGTCTGAAGAGCTTGTTGCGTTGAAGGAAAAATTCATGGTTATGTCTCCGATGCCCGGAAAGAAAGTAAATGAGGCCGTTGGAGGAGTGTTGTTCACCAAGACCATTCTTGTTGTGGAATTCGTGGACAGGCCTTCATCCATGACTTCCAGCCTGACCGTGTAATTGCCAATTTGAAGATATTGATGTGAAGTAGCGGGGTTCGAACTCCATGAGGTATCCCAACTGCTGTCGTCGTTCCAGTCCCAACGGAATTGAAGACTTTCATTGGGGCCATCCGGGTCGTAGCTTCCGGAAGCATTGAATGTGAATGTTGTGGAAATATCCCCAGTTGTCGGCAGGACGGTAAACGATACTGCCGGGGGTAAATTCGGAGGCACTTCATCGAGTGCCGCATAATAGAATCCTCCATACATTGGATTATAGTAGTACCCATTCAAGGTGGATCTCATTGCCTGGAAGCTCTTTGCCTGGTACAGCCATATGTACGGAACGTCGTAGTATGCG
>JAOUEZ010000071.1 GCA_029858465.1 Thermoplasmata archaeon
GCTCTGCGGGACAGGTAATCACCCAGTATTTCCCTGGCTATCCTTTTCTCATCTTCATCCCAATGACCAGTGACAGGTATGTCATATTGCGCTGCCGGATATGTGCTCTCGAGTTCTCTCGGCACTATGCCGAGAGGTGATGTGACAATCATTTCTTGGACCGCTGACGCGATACCAGAGCTTCTGATTGCATTTCTGAATTGTCTGTGCGTTCTTGATGACGAATACGGCTTTCTCGCCGAGCAGGGGAGCAGGACAAGTATCTCAGGTTTTTCAGGAGGGATGTATCTCTCTGCTATTCTCTTTCGGTATCTCACGATGTCGGGCCGCCAAAGGGATTCCTTCGCGCTAGCGAAAAATTCCGGACCGGTTACCGGAACCCATTCTTCGAATTCGTTGTAATGCTCCAGATCTGCGTATCTAAGTGCCTCAATCATCCACGGGGAATGCCTTGCCCTCATTTCAACGAGCTGCCTAAGCTCATTCTTACGTATCGCATCCCTCACGACAGCGAGCTCGGATTCGAGCTGTCGCAAATTGTGCCTAAGGATATAATCGAATTCTAGAGCGGTTTCGATGTCAATAATTTTTGATATCTCCTCGGAATCCGATTTGATCACTCTACCATGCATGATGACCTGTCCGAGTGTGGATCTCAGATAGGTTCCAAAGGAATCGACAATATCTATTCCGAAATAGCACAGGAAGGCGAGATTGAAAGGGTCAGCGCATCCGGGCGCGTATACCAACCTCCCCGGGCCAATTCTCTTTCTCAAAGAAGAAAAGAATCTCGCAAATCTTCTCGGATTCCTTGTCAACAATATCGAATCCGCTATTGCGACTATGTCTCCGAGAGGTTCAACGTTCTCGGATTCCGAGTATATCGTTTGAACTCCGCCAGAGATAGATGCCATTTTTTCTCCAGCGCCTCTGAATATCGGACTTAAGCCAGTAATGCTATCATTGATACCGTCTGAAAAAAATTCCGAAGGAAACACAACCAAAGATTTGCCCTCGAACCCCCTGATTCCCAATGAATCTGAGACGATTGCTCTTGCGAAATCGGGAGGATCGACTTTCTCCGAGGAAATGTACAATATGTCTGGAGTGTCCAGTTGCAAATTCTCCGAGCTGAGCTTCGCCAATCTCGCCATCCAGCTATCATGAAATATTTCAATCATCTTGTTCACAAGAATGCTCTTGACAGGTTTATATTTCCTCATAATTGCTGATTTCGGTAGTGAAATGCCATTTCCAACCAACAATAATTCATGAAATATGAAAAGTAATAAGTAATGAGGCAGAGTAGCACATCAAAGGGTTGAAATGAGAGCGTCAATGGCGAAGATAATGGCTGGTGAGGGGACTTGCAAAGATGTCCTCAAATGTCTTTTCAGTCTCGGAGATTTCGAAATGACCGTCTACAAAGGTCTATGCAAATTCGGACCCGCCAGAGCCGATCAACTTTCACCCTTTCTGAAGAGAGACAAGAGCACGGTCTACAGGGCGCTCCAGAAGCTCGTCACATCGGGGCTCGTGGTGAAGCAGACGGAAACGCTGAAGCGCGGAGGGCATTTCCATGTCTATTCAGCGGTACCTGCCGAGAAAATCAACGAGAGGGTAAAGACCTGTATTGACGAATGGTTCAATCATGTTCAGGAAGCGCTTCAGAAGTTCGACATACCCTGATTGCCAGTAGATTCCAAGACCGAGAACGTATTTATTCTCCAAACGGATTACATGGGCGATGTCGAGCAGTTACAAGGGCGCCGATTTGGTGGCCATCCGCGATTTTTCAAGAGATCAGATTGAACATATAATGGACCTTGCCGAAAAGATGGTGCCAATTGCTCTCGGACAGGAGAGGAGCGATTTGCTCGCGGGCTATGTACAGAGCTCGTTGTTCTTCGAGCCGTCCACTCGCACGAGGCTGTCATTCGCATCGGCCATGGCGAGGTTAGGAGGCGCCACTCTTGGTTTCGATCAGCCAGGAGGATCGTCCGTGCAGAAGGGCGAGACGCTCGCTGACACGATAAAGATGGTCGATTCATACTCGGATGTGATTGTCCTCAGGCATCACTCCGAGGGTTCTGCTCGGCTCGCCGCATACTTCGCTGAAAAGCCTGTCATCAATGCGGGGGACGGTGCGGGGCAGCATCCAACTCAAACCATCCTCGACCTCTTCACGATACGCAAGGCGAAGGGAAAGATCGACGGAGTCAATGTCGCGCTTGTTGGTGATTTAAAATATGGAAGGACTGCGCACTCGCTCGCAGAAGCGCTGGCACTGTTCGGGGCCGAACTGATGTTCGTTGCGCCTGCAAATCTCCAGATGCCAAAGGAGACAATCAGAGCTGTGGATAAGCTCGGCGGAAAGCCCAAGACAATGACTTCGATAGAGCAAGCTGTGCCCGAGGCAGATGTCCTGTACATCACAAGGATCCAGAAGGAACGATTTCCGGACCTTGCGGAATATCAGAAGGTCGCAGGGTCCTACAAGATAAACAACGCTCTTCTAAAGGACGCAAAGACGGAGCTTTCAATAATGCACCCCCTGCCGAGGGTGGACGAAATTCACCCTGATGTCGACCTTTCTCCTCATGCCCTGTATTTCCAGCAGGCCTTCAACGGTGTGCCAGTAAGGATGGCGATACTCGCGTTGCTACTCGGAGTGATAGAATGATCGAGTTCAAGGTCACGCCCATAAGAAACGGCACCGTGATTGACCATATCACTGTCGGGATGGCGCTGAATGTTCTCAAGATAATCGGGATAAAAGGGGAGAATGTGCAGAGCACGGTCAGCGTGCTTATGCACGTCCCTAGCAAGAAAGCGGGCTGGAAAGACATAGTGAAGATCGAGGATCGCGAGCTCGATCCGAAGGAGTTGGACAAGGTCGCACTGATATCCCCAAATGCGACGATCAACATCATCAGAGACTACAACGTCGCTGAGAAGTTCGTGGTGGAAGTGCCCGATGTGGTCAAGGGCATTGTGAAATGCCAGAATCCAGGATGCATCACGAACATGCACGAGCCAATAGAGCCCGAGTTCCTTGTGGAATCCAAGAAACCACCGATGCTGAGATGCATCTATTGTGACAGGATCATGACTGAGGTTTCGGATTATATCATATGATCTCGAAAAACATCGGGAGGGTTCGATTTGCCTCAGATAAGATACTATCCGGAGAGATGTATAGGTTGCGGCGGCTGCGAGATTGTGTGCAGCCTCCAGAGAGACGGTTGTATCTCTACTATGACCTCGAGCATAATGTTTCATGTAGAGGAGGAGCGGGGATATTTCGGCATAATTCTCAAAAGGTCGGGCGGAGAATTGATGCTCGGAAAACCCGAGGGCGTGGAGGTCAAGCGCCCCGGCGAGATCACGGGAGGAGGCTCCGCCAAACCTATCGCGATGCGGCCCGCGTGTGATATTTGCTCCGGAGACCCGAAATGTGTCAAGTACTGCCCTGTCTGCGCGCTGGAGGTGGAGCAGTAATGCCACCGTTATTTTTCGGCTCGATGTTGAGAGTCGATCTTTCCAGCGGAAGCGTCGAAGAAAAAGAACTTGATGATGGCTTTTTCAGTGAGAATATCGGCGGGGCAATGATGGTCCATGGTCTTCTCGAAGACGTCGACGGTGATTGCATTGCAATCGGCTCCGGACCATTGACCGGGTCGACATGTCCAGGCGGCTCTGCGGCAATCGCATGCACCAGGGAGAACGGCAAGGAGAGATACGCTCCGATCCTTGTCAACGCAGGACTCGAGTTCAAGCTCTGCGGGTTCGATGTCATCATCATCACCGGGACAGCCAAGATATCTTGTTACCTTTGGATGAGAGACAAGGTTGCCGATTTAATCGGATCTCCCGACCTGGAGAACAAATATACCTGGTCCATGGCTTCTAAGATAAGGAAAGACCAGGGCGATCAGAGGATTCAAGTGCTTTCATCATCCAGAGGCGGCTCGGCATCGTTGAACTTTGTTTCCGGATGGGATGGCATATTGCTCGGCAGAAAGATGAGAGAAATGAACATTGTCGCAATCGCGTTCCGGGGGATGGGCGAGACCGAGGTGACCGACTATAGCAGATTTCTTTCGCAATCCTCAGAAATGATGAGAGCTTCCAAAAGGGATTTGAATGGCAAGACGGGAATACCCAGCATCCTGCCAGAAGATTGCACATTGAAATTTCCTCTGAGAAGGCATAGGTCGTGCAGTTCCTGCCCCTTCCCTTGCATGTCATATGCAGATACCGGTATCCCCGAACATCCCGAGATGCTCCTCATGGACCAACGATCATTGATCAGCCTATGCAAGATGAGTGTGCCAGATAACGAGATTGTCGGAACACTTGCCAAAATACACAGGCACGGTTTCATTTTGGATGAAACCGCTAGTAGAAACTCGATTGATTCTATGATCGATGGAAGATTCAACGATGTTAAATCTTACCTTACTAAGGACAGGTTCGATTCTATTACCGGTGGTGTCGAAGAATCGGCTGAGATAGCAAAAGCTTACATTCTCGGAATATGTCCAAGATTCGTCGGGTTGCTGAGACCTGATTTGCAGCCATACTGCGAATTGCTGTCCCATGGAACTGGAAAAGAAATCACGCTTGGAAAAATCACTGAGGTCGCAGAGTCTCTGTTGAGGAGTTGAGCAAGGTGGACGGTGAAGAGAAAGTCCGATTGATACTGTTGACAGGTATGCCAGGGTCTGGAAAGGAAGAATTTCTGAAGATCAGTATGACCAAAGGGATCAGAGTCCTGAGAATGGGGGATTTCGTAAGGGCCGAAACAAAATCCAGCGGTTTGGAGCTCACCGACGAGAATGTGGGCAATATTGCTCAGAAACGCCGTGAGGAGCACGGATTCGACTACTGGGCGAAAAAAACTGCAGAGGCACTGGACAACAGGCTCACATTGGTGGACGGCGTTAGAGGCAGAGTAGAGGTGCACCTGTTCAGGAGGCACATCACCACCGGGATTGTTGTCGTCGCTATCCATTCATCTCCAATTACGAGATACAGGCACTTGGTCGCTCGTGGCCGCAACGATTCTCCGAAATCGATGGACGAGTTCGAGCAGAGGGATATAAGGGAGCTGAGATGGGGTCTGGGCGATGTCATCGCAAGAGCGGATTACATGATAATCAACGAGGGCACCTTGGACGATCTGAAGATTGCTGCGGAGGCTGTCTTAAACGACATCGTCAGAAGAAACAAGGGATGACTTCCTGACGGTCAGACCTTGCGGCAGGGAGCTGTATGAGCTCATTCCGACGCGCAAGTTCCGCATAGATCTCGCCAAAGCTGAGAAGGCGCTCACTGACGCCGGATATGAAATCATTGACAAATCGGAAATGGTAATTACAGTTAGTGGCGAGTATGAGATAAGCCTGTACCCAAATTGCAAAATGCTCGTCTATCCCGTGAAAGACAGCTCAGAAGCGAGACTGGTAGGTTCGACAATCTTAACTATTATAAGTGAAGAGCCAGCGTCTGTTATTAATTGAGCAGTTTCCTTTCTGCAAGGAAAATGATATATAGCCTATCTTGCTCAGTAAAAATGCAACTGCAAAAAGAAGATGATGTCATGAGCGATTCGGAGATAATACGCCTCGAAAGTCTGACCAAAGATTTTGGGGTTATCAAAGCCGTCGATAATCTCACCCTCGATGTCAAGGAAGGAACTTCCGTAGGGTTCCTTGGACCGAACGGAGCCGGCAAGACCACGACAATCAAAATACTCACAAATCTCATCTCAGCGACGTCCGGGAAAGCTTATCTCAAAGGCACGGACGTCACTCGTCATCCGCGCGAAGCCTTGTCGTATATTGGAGCGGTGGTTGAGACCCCCGAGTTCTATCCTTTTCTCACGCCAACCGAGACTCTCACATATCTTGGCAAGCTGCGCGGCATGAGCCTTTCCGAAATAAAGGGAAGGACGGATGATCTGCTTGTTACTGTAAAATTGGAGAAGTGGAAGAACACTCGAATCGGCAAGTTCTCGAAGGGCATGAAACAGAGGCTTGCGATCGCCCAGGCATTGCTCCATGAGCCCGAGATCCTGATCCTCGATGAACCGACATCCGGGTTGGACCCGAGAGGAATGGTCGAGGTCAGGGAAATACTCAAGAGATTGCAGAGAGAGGGCTACACGATCTTCATGAGCTCGCACCTGCTCTCCGAGGTCCAGGAAACCTGCAACTATGTTGCGATGATCGATTACGGGAAACTGATCCTCTACGATTCCGTCGAGAAGTTGTCCACAATGGCGGGCATGAGCCAGATAGAAGTCCTTCTGACAGAGGTCCCGACAAATGAGGCTCTCGAGAGAATCAACTCATTCAGCAATGTCAAGAGCATCCAAAAAGTCGCTCCTTTGAGATTGTATATCGAATACACCGGTGCTCCGGATTCCAGATATGAACTTCTTAAAGAGATGATGGCGGCGGATATGAAAGTGATTTCATTCAACCCGCGCGGACTAGCATTGGAGAATCTGTACATGCAGATGATCCAGGATTCGAGGTGATAAAGATGACCGATTCGCCACCTCAGAAAAGAAAGCTGCCGTCCGACATTCAGCAGATATTCACAGTCGCAAGATACGAATTCCTCAAACATCTGAGAAGTAGACGATTGATAGGGACCATTGTAGTCGTGCTCGCGATCGTCAGTCTGATCTACGCGCTGC
>JAOUEZ010000072.1 GCA_029858465.1 Thermoplasmata archaeon
ATCCTTTGCTTGAATGTCAGTAATGATTGAATCATCTTCTTTTAGTGAGAGGCTCTTGACAATTTCGTTGCGATGGCTTCCATCGATATCGGTTATCACAACAATGAATTTCGTATTCTCTTGAATGCCGATGATTTTAACTGCATCCTGGATCTGTCTTCCTCCGGACATGTAAAGCATTGTTTCAGTTACGACCGAATCAGACAGATTTTCATTCTCTTCGAAGGCTCTCGAAGCCTTCTGAAATGCCGATTTCAAATGATCAAGGCCGAACACCTTTGATGCATCTAGTAGTCTGATTTGTCCTTCAAGTTTTTCAGAAATTACAGAGGCTTGGCTGAGCATTTCATTCTTCTTCATGCTCGAATGCCCAGCAATTACTAATATTGATCTCCCCCCTTGCACTATTTCGATCATCTGCATTCCATATCTTTCAGTCTTATATTTTAAAATCTTCGTATTTCCAAGTCAGAACTCTCTCAGGGTCTTTTGACCGGATTCGGCCTGCTCCGCCGAAGCCGCCTCTTTGTCTTGACCGAGAGCTCGCTTTATCTGGGCGGCAATCGAGTTCCCAATGGCAGGCAGTCTGGCCAGGTCTTCTAGGCTTGCCATCCTGAGATCGGCAGCAGTTCTGTATCCGTTGCTGTAAAGAATTCTCGCTCTCACCCTACCTATGTTCCTTATCTTTACCAGCTCGACCAATTCTGATTTTATGCCCTTGGAGATCCTTGCCACAATTTCCTGCAGTGCAGGATGCGCCTCCTGCCTGAAAATGGCAGAAAGCTGGTCCATCGAGTAGGCCATCCATTCGGCGATCTCCATTTTGTTCCTTATATCCCCTGGTCCGATCCCGAACTTCTTCTCAATCTCCTCCTCTGATTTTTCTTCAATCCAATCGCTTATGAGCGACGCGGTCTTTATTTCTGCGAGGTAGAATTCGTACTGTGCGAGGTCGTCGGGAGGCTCTAAGATGAGCTCGGCTCTCCTCTCATCCAGTTTCTCCTCGACCCACCCATAATCGCTCTGCCTCAAGTATAGAGGCTGCAGGTCGTTCGTGGCGGCTAAGGCATGTAATATTCCGAATTCGGCTTCCTTCCTGTACGTCTCAAGAGCCTTTCTCAGAGTTATCGCCGAAGCGGGATCTATGTAGAGGTCGCTCACCCTCTTTCCAAAGAATGTCGGTTTGATTGCCCCATGCTCCATTAGCCTAATCATATCATGCTCCGCGAGATAGGCGAGTATTCTGCTGACCGTATCCTCCAGGAATTCTATGTCTGTCTGAGTCGCCAGAAAGGAATGCCTCAGGAATTCTGATATGCCTTCGGCCGTTCCGACGCTCCCGGTGGCGATTGCTGCAAGCACATGCGACCTCAGTGCGGGCTCCGTTCCGAGCTTTGAATAGATATTCTCAGGCTCCGCGAGGAGGTAATTCTCGAGAAGGAAGGATTGATGATCCTCATCCTTGGCTATGAAAAGGGCTTCGCCGTACTCATCGTACCTAGGTCTGCCCGCCCTGCCACACATCTGCTTTATCTCCAGAACGGGTATCGAAGTATGGCCATAGTTTGTGTCATATCTGGTCGCCTCCCTGATTATCACCATTCTGGCAGGGAGGTTTATCCCGGCGGCAAGAGTCGGGGTGGCGACGATGACCTTGATCTTCCCCTCCCTAAAGGAATCCTCGACCCGTCTTCGCTGTTCGTTTGTGAGACCCGCATTGTGAAATGCTACTCCCGATTTGATGCATTCGGAGAGCTTCTTGCCGATCGATGTCGGCTCATCCTCATCGTATGAAACCGATTTTGATATATTCTTCAGATTGTCCGATTTATCAATATGCTTCTTTACGGTTGATCTGAGCGAGTTGGCGAGCGCCTCGCTCGACCTGCGCGTGTTGACGAAGATCAGGACTTGCCCGTCATTCGATATGCAATCGCTCGCCAGACTGACTATGGGATCCCCGAGGTCTGAGACTGTCCTCGTCGAATTGTCGGAGAAGAAGATCCTGCCGTCGAGGTAGATTCCCTCCTTCAGTGGCACAGGCCTCCATTCGCTCGTGAAGTGCGACGCGTCAAGCCATTCTGCTATCTCGCGAGAATTCTTAATCGTCGCAGACAGGGCGATTATCTGAGCTTGAGGGTTGATCATTCTGAATTTCGTCAGGGTTACTTCGAGGGTCGGGCCGCGGTCAGGGTCATTCATGAGATGTATCTCGTCTGCCACCACGACAGATACTCTATCGAGCCATCCTATCCGATGCCTGAGCAGGCTGTCCATCTTTTCCGAGGTGGCTATTACCACGTCATATCTTTCCAAGGTCGGATCATCAGAATCGTAATCACCCACAGAGATACCGACCCTTATTCCGAGCTCCTCAAACTTTCTGAGATCATCGAATTTTTCTGATGCCAGAGCTCTCAAGGGGACGATGTAGACTGCTTTTTTTCCCTTGAGGACAGCATTGACAATTGCCAGGTATGCCACCAGTGATTTTCCACTGGCAGTTGGAACAGCGAGCACGACGTTTTTTCCAGACAAAGCGGCTGGCAATGCCGTCTCCTGCGGCGGATAGAGGGTCTCAAATCCCTGCCCCTTCAGATTCCTTTTGAGGGCGGATTCCAGGTCCAAATCATCAAATCTAATTGTCGCTCAACCCCGTTTTTCGGCTCCGATAGAGTCTCTACTGGGTATATTTATTCCCAGGGCTGTTCCATGGCAAGAATATCGGGCCAGTAATCTCGTCATTAATATTTCAATGAAAGATTACCATAGAAACATTCATTACGAACAATAGTAAATGGTATAAACAAGTTCGAATAACTCGAATACTGGAATCTTGGAGCAATCAGATGATAGAACATAATTCTGAAAAATCTCAGTTGGGATTGCCAGACGTTGATGACTGGATAAAATCCAGGGATTTCGCCACTACCGGGGACCTTCAGATTCCGAAACGGCTTGTGGACCAGGTAATTGGCCAAGACGAGGCCGTCCAGATCATAAAAAAGGCTGCGGAACAGAAGAGGCATGTCATATTGATCGGTGACCCCGGCACTGGAAAGTCGATGCTGGCACGAAGCATGGTCGAATTCCTCCCAAAGGGGGAGATGCAGGACGTCATCGCCTACCATAACCCCGATGATTCGAATGAGCCCAAGATAAGGATAATTCCCGCCGGCAAGGGGAAGGAGATCGTCGACAGCCAGAAAAAAGAGGCGCAGCAGAGGAAAGAGCAGAAGAACTCGGCCTTGACCTTCCTGATAATGCTCGTCGTCATGATGTCGGTGATGGGAGCTATCTTCTTCGGCGACCTGACCATCGCGGTCCTGGGCGTCATTGTAGCCATTTTCCTCCTGATACTGTTCAGATATAGTGCTCAGAAGAAAGAATCCATTTTAGTTCCGAAGTTGCTGATCAACCATGGCATCGACGAGATGCCTCCGTTCATCGATGCTACTGGTGCTCATGCTGGGGCATTGCTCGGCGATGTGAAGCACGACCCGTTCCAGAGCGGAGGCCTTGAGACCCCGGCTCATGAACGATTGGAGCCTGGCGCGATACACAAGGCAAACAAGGGCGTGTTGTTCATCGATGAGATCAATATGCTCCGGATCGAGAGCCAACAGAGCCTTCTGACCGCCCTGCAGGAGGGGAAGTTCAGCATCCTTGGCCAGAGCGAACGGAGTTCAGGGGCAATGGTGAAGAGCGAGCCGGTTCCGACTGATTTCATCCTCGTTGCGGCAGGTAACCTTGATGCGGTCGTTGGGATGCATCCAGCCTTGCGGTCAAGAATACGCGGTTACGGCTATGAGATCTATATGCGCAGCACCATGCCCGATTCTGATGAGAACCGGGACAAACTGATTCGATTCGTCGCCCAGGAGATATCGAAAGATAAGAAGATACCTCAGTTCACAAGGAGCGCGGTGTCCGAGATAATCAGAGAGGCCCAGAGGCGCGCCGGAAGGCGCGGGCAGATCACGCTCAGGCTGAGGGAGCTCGGAGGACTCGTGAGGGTGGCGGGCGATATCGCCCACGAGCAAGGCTCCAATCTGGTCGACGTACAGCATGTGATGATTGCAAAGAGGATAGCGAGAAGCCTGGAGCAACAGGTCACTGACAGGGCTATCGAGAAGAGGAAAGAGTACAAGACCTGCGTCATCGAAGGCGCAATCGTGGGAATCGTGAACGGCCTAGCTGTCCTGAATGCGGAGTCAAGCATGGCGGAATTCTCCGGCCTTGTGATGCCGATTGTCGCTGAGGTCACACCTGCCCAGACGAAGGACGGAGGCAGGGTCATAGCAACAGGCAAGCTCGGAGAGATTGCCAAGGAATCTGTGCAAAATGTATCTGCACTGATCAAGAAATACACAGGGGAAGATATCAGCAACCACGATATCCATGTGCAATTCATCGGTACTTATGAGGGGGTCGAGGGCGACAGCGCATCGGTCTCGGTTGCGACTGCCGTCATATCCGCCCTCGAGAACGTTGAGGTCGACCAGAGCGTGGCGATGACTGGTAGCCTATCCGTTCGCGGACAGGTTCTGCCTGTCGGAGGCATAACCGCAAAGATAGAGGCCGCTTCGGAGATGGGCCTCAAGACGGTCCTCATCCCCCAAGAGAACATGAAGGATGTCCTTCTGGATGACAAGTATATCGGTAAGGTCAAAGTCATACCCGTTGAGACGCTCAGAGATGTGCTACAGCACGCGCTAGTCGGGCAGAAGAAAGAGACTTTGCTCAAGAAGCTGGCTGCACTAGTTCCCAGGAGTTCGGCCCAGGGAGGAATTATAACCCCAGACCGCCCTCTGCCCCACTGAAACTCAGGGATGTGATTTCTGTTGAGAGGCCTTCTGATTGGTCGATACCAGCCTTTTCACAAAGGACACCTTGAGGTGCTGAGAGAGGCGCTCAGAAAGTGCGATGAGCTGATAATCGGAATCGGAAGCTCTCAGGAATCGCATACACTTGACAATCCCTTTACCGCCGGGGAGAGGATTGAGATGATCAGCCAGTGCCTCAGCAAGAAGGATAAAGCAAGGACCTTCATAATTCCTATCTCAGATGTCAACAGATACGCAATCTGGGTCTCTCATGTGAGGTCACAAGTCCCGCCATTTGACGTCGTTTTCACGAACAACCCGCTCACTCGATCTCTATTCGAGGAGAAGGGGTTCAAAGTCTTCCCGACGCATATCTATGACAGAAGCAAGTATTCTGGAACCGAGATACGCAATAGGATGCTCGAAAGAGATGAATGGAAGAGCCTTGTACCCAAGCAGATAGTATCCTACTTGAGGAGATTGCAGGGGGCAAAGAGGATCACGGCGGCGACTAGCAAGGAAGAGTAGAGGCGATCTTACGGAATCTCCTGAAAAGGTCATGGGAGACCTTCTCCGAAATAAGGGCTTGACGCTTTCCGCGGCTGAATCATGCACCGGTGGGCTTGTTAGTGACAGGATAACGAACATCTCCGGAAGCAGCGACTATTTCTTGGGGAGCGCGGTGACCTATAGCAACGAGGCGAAAAGGGATGTGCTTGGCGTAAGCGAAGCATCATTGAAGAAATACGGCGCCGTCAGCGAACAGGTGGCGAAGGAGATGGCGTTGGGTTGTCGAAAGACCTTCGGCAGCGATATCGGAATAAGCACTACTGGCATAGCGGGGCCCACTGGCGGGAGCAAAGAGAAACCTGTCGGATTGGTTTGGTTCGCTGTCGCCGACGGACAGACTATTGTCGCAGAGAAGGAAATATTCTCTGGAGATAGAATTGATATCAAGAACGACGCTGCTATGCATGCAATCAATATGGTGATCAACTTCTTGAGAAAATGATGAAATCAGGCAGGATTTTCCGACATCACCAGTAATCTTCATTATCTGGAAGTCGATTAGTGCCCTCAGTCAGAATGTCAGATGGGAAATACACACGGATGCCTACTGGGGTCGCAGATTTCGACAGCATCATCAATGGAGGTCTGCCTGCTGGGTCAGTCGTGCTTCTTCTTGGCGATGTCGGAGCCGGGCAGCTTGAATTCTCTCTCACATCTGCCGCGAAAATCGGGCTCGTGATTGACAACCCAGAATCCTCCGATTTCTTCCTGGGTCACGCCGCGAGGCACGGCAAACTCCCGAAGAAGATATCGTATATCACGTTCTCGAAATCGAAGGATGATATCCTCCAGGATGTAGCTCTTTCATTCAATATAGATTACTCTAAATCACTCTCTAAACACCTTAATTTCAAAGATTTCTCCGAGGAATATTTCATTCGCTCCGTCGTCCCCACATCCTGGGTCGGTGAATCGAGGGCAAACGGCCTTTTCTCGCAACCGAAAAGCGAGGATATGCTGCTTGAGGATCTAGTCTCATACTTCGACGAGAATTCCGTGGAGTCCATGATAATCGTCGATTCGTTGACGGATCTTGTGATCAATGATTCGATCGCATTTCCTGACCTCGTTGCTTTCCTAAAAGGCCTTCAAAGGATGGCGAAGCGTTGGAAAGGATTGATATATCTCATCCTGACGGACGGGATACTGGAAAAAAAGAAACAGCAGATGATCATCGATAGCGTCGACGGCGTGCTCATGTTCGAATGGAGCAAATCCCAGCATACCTCTCAAAGGCAGCGATATATGTACGTCGAGAAGTTCATGAGTG
>JAOUEZ010000073.1 GCA_029858465.1 Thermoplasmata archaeon
CTTAATCTTATGAATGAGAAATTATTAATAAAATTACTTACTGGTGTAAAGGGATTGAACTATCACTTTTGATACTAATTATAAATCGCCGAAGAGATAATTTCATTTTAATTCGAAAACCTGAGAGAGTATGTCAATAGTATCTTCTTGCATTTTGAGTGTCTTCAGATAATGTCTTAGAAGTCGAGCTCTTTCCCATCTATTCTCAGTATTAATCTCGTGAGTTAGTTCTATTATTAATGATGATAGGACCTTTCTCTGTCCGTATGATAGAATGTCTGATTTGGAGAGTACGGTAATGAGTATGTCCCTTTGCTTTTGATTTAATAGACTCTCCTCGAATGCCTTCTCAATTTCTTTCTTGCTAGGTCTGACTCCATCATCGTCTCTCATCTGAGGATTCTTTTCTATTGCGATCTTTAACATCGTTTCTACTGACTTCTCGTCCGTAATATCGAACTGATTTTTTCCACAACTAGGACAAATCAATGCATCTATTTGCAAGTAATTTTTACAATAAATACACTGGCGCTTCTTCCCCTTATCCTCATTTTCGATGTTCATATTATCGCCATTTAGATAGGCCACACAATTTTTGTAGTGCATTTGGGATACAAATAATTTCCTGGAGGAAAATCATAGAGAAGGTGTTATTAATCGAAAATGCGATATAAAGTCGATAATCGCTAACAATAACTAAAGCTCACTGGGGTAATTGTTTGTCAAGGAAAACCAAGAAGCAAAGCGACGACCGCGTTACTATCAAAATCGATAAGAAACTATGGAAGACTATATCGGATATGATAAAGCATCATCCGGAATGGGGAATTAGATCTGTTTCTGACTTCATACGACGTGCTGTCGATAATGAGATTGGCTTACGTATGAGAGTTTCCGAGCGCAAAGTAATTGAAATTAATTTACGATCTCAGAATTCTCCAAATGACAGCCACGACAAAGATCTCTAAAGATTTCCTTCTTAAAGCACTCTTTGGCTCTTTCTGCAAGCATATCTGCTTCTAATCGGCATTCTTTCGGAAGATCAATGGTTATGGTAATACATTGACTGCATGTTGTTATGTTATCAAGCACCCGTTTTTCACCCAATTTATACCCCCAATCTTATCGGTCATAGAATTAATAGATAAAAAAGTATAACCATAATTCAGGTTTATCGAAATAAATCGACTGGGATTAATGGAGATTTAAACAAAAATTCTGATAGATTGCAGTTTTTACAATTTCGAAATTGAAAATGAAGGAGTCATCTAACGTTTCGCCGACGGAAAAATATACCTTGATGATTTGAAATAGAAATAATCAAGAAGAGAAGGCTCATGAGGCTAATGAAATCGGGCTAATTAGCCCTCGTTAGTCGATGATTAGCCAGCCTCCTGATAATGCACCTTTGATTATGATAACCATTATATAGAAGGGCAAACTTATATTACTGCGCAAAATACGAAAGGAGGCAATGATATGATAAGGAGACGAAAGGAAGACGAACTCGCTCCAAGATACATCTGGACGCCGTATTCGACCAGCCCTCTGAGCATATTAGACGAGATGGACAGGCTTTTCGACGACTTCAGATCCGGCTTTGAGAATTTTTGGATTACGCCCGGAGGCTGGGCAACTGAGACTTTGAGAGCTCCGGCAGTCGACCTCATTGACGAGGGGGACAAGTACAGATTGCACGCGGAGATGCCCGGGATCAAGAAGGATGATGTGAACGTCGAAGTGACCGACAACGCCATAGAAATTTCCGCTGAAACGAAGGAAGAGAAGAAAGAGGAGGACTCTAAGGAAGGCTACATAAGACGAGAGAGGAGATTTTCTAAGTTCTACAGGAGGGTACCTCTGCCTGAGGCTGTGGATTCTGAGAGTACCGATGCCGAATTGAAGGACGGAGTGCTCACGATACGGATACCGAAAATGGCGGTCCCGGAGAAGAAAACCAAGAAAATCGGAGTGAAGTGAACCTACAGGAAACCTCTTGAAGAAATTCATTTTTCTTTAAATCTGGTTTGATAGAGTGATTGATATGCCTCAGAAGGAGAAAATCATAAGGGTCATTCAGGCGAAGACCAAGGATGACGGTCAAGGGATTGCGAGATTGGATTCCGCTCTAATGAAAATTCTCGGCCTCGAGGAAGACGATGCGATCGTCATTGAAGGTGCCAAGAAGACGGTGGCCATGCTCAAAATTGGTTATCCGGAAGACGAGAACAGAGGCGTGATCAGAATCGATTCCGTGACAAGGCGTAATGCAGGCGTAGGGCTCGACGAGAAGGTGTCGGTGAGAAAAATAGCGCCCAAGCCTGCAACTAAGATTACGATGGCACCGACCCAGCCCCTGAAAATAATGGGGGGAGAGGAGTATCTGAGGAGTAATCTTCAGAGCAGGGTTTTCATCAAGGGCGATTATCTTGAGATTAACATAATGGGAAGAAAGTTCGATTTGGTCGTTCAAAGTTTTCACCCATCGGCCGAAGGAGTGATGATTTCTCCGCAGACGGAATTCAAGCTGAGCGAGAAGCCCGTCAAGGAGGATATTGCGAAAGCTCCGAGGGTTTCATACGAGGAAATAGGCGGACTCGAGGAGGAGGTCAAGAAAGTAAGGGAGATGATCGAGCTCCCTCTGAGACATCCCGAACTTTTTGAGAAGCTGGGCGTTGACGCGCCCAAGGGTGTCTTGCTTCACGGCCCACCAGGGACCGGGAAAACGCTTCTTGCCAAAGCGGTAGCGAACGAGACGAGCGCAAACTTTGTCAGCATCGGCGGCCCCGAGATAATGAGCAAATTCTACGGCGAGAGCGAGGAGAGGCTGAGGCAGATATTCCAGGAGGCCGGAGAGAACGCTCCCAGCATAATCTTCATCGACGAAATCGACTCGATCGCCCCGAAGAGGGACGAAGTATCGGGCGAAACAGAGAGGAGGGTGGTCGCTCAATTGCTCGCGCTAATGGATGGCCTTGAATCAAGAGGCAAGATAGTTGTCATAGGCGCCACCAACAGGCCTAACGCACTGGACCCCGCGCTGAGAAGACCTGGAAGGTTCGACAGGGAGATAGAGATAGGCATACCCGGCAAGGAGGGGCGCCTGGAGATATTGCAGATACATGCGAAGGGCATGCCATTGGCAGAGGACGTGGACCTCGGTGATCTCGCAGCATTGACTCATGGTTATGTCGGGGCGGATCTCGCGGCTCTCGCCAAAGAGGCGGCAATGAGATCGCTCCGCAGAGTGTTGCCTGACATCGATCTCGAGGCTGAGTCGATACCTGCAGAGGTGTTGAACAGTCTGGAGGTCAGTATGGATGATTTCCTCGGCGCGTACAGGGAAATGCAGCCATCCACTCTCAGAGAGGTGCTGATAGAGTCGCCCAATATCCACTGGGAGGATATCGGAGGCCTCGATTCGGTCAAGCAGGAGCTGCAGGAGACCATCGAATGGCCTCTGAAATTCTCAAAGATATATTCTCACATGAAGGCGAAACCGCCGAAAGGCATACTACTATATGGCCCCCCCGGGACAGGAAAGACCCTGCTCGCCAAAGCGGTCGCGACGGAGAGCCAGGCAAACTTCATAAGCGTGAAAGGCCCGGAATTTCTCTCGAAATGGGTAGGAGAGAGCGAGAAGGCGGTGAGGGAGACTTTCAGAAAGGCGAGGCAGGCGGCGCCCTGTGTCGTATTCCTTGATGAGATCGATTCCATTGCGCCGGTAAGAGGGGGCTATCATGATTCAAATGTGACCGAAAGAGTGGTCAGCCAGCTCTTGACCGAGATGGATGGGCTTGAGACTTTACACAATGTCACCGTAATTGCGGCCACGAACAGGCCGGACATGATTGATCCCGGCCTACTCCGCCCCGGGAGATTCGACAGGCTGGTCTTTGTGCCGCCACCTGACCTTGAAGCGAGAAAGGAGATACTGAGGATCCATACCAAGGACAAGCCGATGGAAAATGATGTGAACATCGACGAGCTCGCGAAGAAAATGGAAAACTATACAGGTGCAGAGATAGCCGCAGTCTGCAACGAAGCGACGATGCTCGCCATTAGAGACATCGTCACAAGTGGAGAGAATCTCAGCGACGATGAGCTAAAAGCTAAGAAGGTCGGCAGGAAATATTTCGAGGATGCGATGGAGCACATAGAGCCGAGGACCGACCTGGAGATGCGGAGGTATTCCAAACTCCCATCGAGCACGAGCCCGAATGCGGCTTATAGATGATGAGCATGATATCATGATTAGAGGATTGCAAGAATTCCATACATGGTGAAAAATGAACAGCAAGAGATATAAAATACTCAACGATGTGAGGCAGCTGCTGGCTGATTGCGGATTCTACGTCACCGACCCGATCAACCTGAAAGGGATCAGCTTCGACCTCATCGCAAGAAGGGACGATCAGCTCCTGATCTTGAAGATACTGCAGAATATTGACGCCTTCGGCAAGGAGGACGCCAATCAGATGAGGAAGCTGGCCAGCGCTCTCAGCGGAAGCCCTGCGGTGGTCGGTTCCCGCACATCCTCTAAAAAACTCGGAGAAGGGATAATCTATTCCAGATTCGGGATTCCAATCCTATCATTCGATACACTTCAGGAATTCATGAAGGAGGGCGTGCCTCCCTTCATATTTGCCGCTCCGGGCGGCCTCTATGTAAAAATCGATAGCGATCTGCTGAGGACGATCCGGAGAGAGAAGAACATATCCCTGGGCGCGCTTGCGGAGATAGCGGGCGTTTCGAGAAAGGCCATCCAAATGTACGAGGAGGGTATGGGGACGATGATCGAGATTGCGATACGCATGGAAGAGTTCCTGAACGAGCCACTCGTCCTTCCTCTGAATCCTTTCGAATACGGTATGGACATCGAGAGTATTTCCAGTGACGTTTTTGAGGATAACGACTTGTTGCATGAGGACATTTTCAGATTGCTTAGCAGTATCGGATACTCGGTTCTGCCAACCGCCAGATGCCCATTTGAGGCTATAACCACGGATGACAAGATCTTTCTTCTGACAGGTGTGGAGCGATACGGTCCCATGCTGGAGAGAAAGGCCAGAGCTGTGACCAGCATATCGAAGGTCGTTGAAAAGAAAGCTGTGATTATCACTGACAAGGATTCTCACTTGAAGAGTCTGAGAAAAACCCCGCTGATCTGCAGGGATGAACTCGCCAAAATGCGGGACAGGCAGAAGATACTTGAAATCATAAGAGAGAGAAGCGAGGACTGAACAATCTGAGGCTTACCCGATGAAGGGCAATGACGTTATATCCATTGATGGACTGAACATTCATTTCATAGATGTGGTCCGAGGGCTTAAATCCGAGGCTGGCCGGGTATTTCGCGCTGTAGACAAAGTGGAACCCGAGACAATTGCAATGTCGATTTCGAATGGTGAAATCGACGGATTGCGGGATTATGTGAAGGAGCCTTTCGAGGTGGAGATGAGCCGATATGAAGAGCTGTACGCGAGCCGCCTTTCTAAATTCGGGGACGTCTTCCTGCCTCCTCCGTGCTTTCTTGCTGGGTTAGAGGCTGCGGAGAAAGGGCAATTGGAACTGATCGGCATAGACATGGATGATGAGACGCACTCCGCTGCCTATTGCGCACATGTATCGGGCAGAGATCTTTTCCTCCACTCAATAAGATTAAACTTCATTAAAATGAAGAATTTCAAGGCGGGCTCGCCGAGAGATTTCGCGATCAAATGGGACAGGGCTGTGAATAATCTCAGAGGCTTTCGATTGCTCGAGAGCGAACGGGAGCGCTTCATGACCGATGAGTTGAAAGGATTATTGAAATCCAAAAAGAGAATCCTCGCGATAATTGACGCGGAGCGCGCAGGTAATGTGAGAAAATTCCTTCTGCGTGAATTGAGGAAATAATAGAGATATGTAAGGGGTTTTTCTCGAACCGCTTCTATCCGTACTGGTTCTCTACCGCGATGCAGTTGATGTTTGAGCCGCCGCTGTTGCCATCGCCATAGGATGTCCATAAGTCCTTAATCAGCAAACTGTTGAAGCTATTGCCGGATCCGAGATTGATCCACATCTGAAGTGTCGATCTATAGTATCTTGTCGGTGATGTGGTCATCGTTGCTTTTGTAGTGATGATATCCGCTCTCCCGTCGCCATTCGCGTCCTTAGTGGCGAATGTGTAACCGTCAAGGCTCACGGTCGCATCGTTTATCGTGTAGATAGTCAGAGATGGAGCTCCTGGAGTCCCGTTGAGTATCTTGATGACTCCTGCGACGCTTGCACCTCCGTCTCCCTTGCCGATGGCTGCATCGAGATAACCATAGCCGTCAAATTCGCCAATGCCTATCGCCGTGAAGGTGGTTTCTGTGGATAGCCCGTGCAAGGTAGTGAATCTGACAGTCCTGATGCCTATGACCTGTATAAGGTCTACATAGATCGAATCGTCATTCGTGTCGGAAGCGGCTGAATCCGTGATTCGGACGTAGATGGTCCCGCTCGTTCCCTCGGGCAGATTGAATGTAAAGGTC
>JAOUEZ010000074.1 GCA_029858465.1 Thermoplasmata archaeon
TCTCGCATAGAGTACACATTATGCACTCGGTCGGAATGAGCTCGAACCTTCCCCTGTAATCGGGGACTGCCGGCCGCTTCTCGTAGGGGTATCTCAGAGTCGCAGGCTTGTGGAACAGGTTCTTGAACACGTTCTTTATCATCTCGACCATTCTTCATCACCTGTCCGTGCAGCTGAGGCAGGGATCAATCGACGCGATGATCACTGGCACCTCGGCAAACTCCTCGCCCATTATCATGTACCTCAGGGCGGGAATGTTCACATAGCTCGGCGTTCTGATCTTGACCCTCTCGAGGTTGTTCGTGTTGTTGCCCTTGGCGTAATAGAACAGCTCTCCCCTCGGGGCCTCGACCCTTGCGACAGCCTCTCCGTTCGGCTTCCCTTGGACTCTCACTGCTATCGGGCCGTCTCGCATGTGTCCGATGGTCTGGCGAATAAGATCTATCGACTGGAAGCACTCTCTGACCCTTACCTTGACCCTCGAATAGATGTCCCCGTCCTCTTCGACCTGGGGGGTGAAGTGGAGCATGTTGTACGCCGCGTAGTGCGAATCTCCAGTCGCCCTGATGTCCTCGGGCACATCGCTGCCTCTCGCCGTCGGACCGACGACCCCGTAGGTGTGTGCCTCGGCTTTCGATAGAACGCCTATCGCCTTCGTCCTCTTCTTGAAGGTCGGGTCGTTGAGATAGGATTTCGAGAGAATCTTGAACTTACCCTCGAGCGCGTCCATACCCTTGTCGATCTTTTTGACCATGTCATATCCGATGTCCCGCCTGACGCCGCCTATCTGGTTGACATCATAGTGCACTCTGTTGCCCGACATCAGCTCGAACAGGTCCATCACAATCTCCCTGTCCCTCCAGGTCTGCATGAAGAGGTTCTCGTATCCCATCGCGTCAGCAATGAGGCCGAGAATTAGGGTATGGCTGTGCAGCCTCTCGAGCTCGCTGTAAATCGTTCTTATCAGTCTCGCACGTTCGGGCGCCTCGATGTTCATCATCGTCTCTATGACATCGACATAGGTGGTGGTGTGGTGGTGAGAGCAAATGCCGCAAACTCTCCCGCACAGGAATACATTCTGCTTGAAGTCGTTCAGCTCCGCGGCTTTCTCTATCCCTCTGTGGCAATAGCCCAGAGTGATGCCCACATCTACGACTTTCTCCTCCTCAAGCGAGAGCTTCAAAGCTACGGGTTCCGGGAGGACCGGGTGCTGCGCACCAAGTGGTACCACGCTGATCCTTGTTCCTGTTGCCATCTAATCAGCACCTCCCTTGGGTATGCCTTTATTTGCAAGTTTCTTGTCCACCACTGACATGAGATCTTTGGCGGGCGAATCCTCGACTTTCGGCCTCTCGGTTGCCTTAGGTTTCTCTTCGGGCTTCTTCTCCTTTCTCAGCGGAGTGCATATCCCCGAGCCCGCCTCAAGGAAGACGTTCGGTTTCGCCCCTGCGACCTTTATGCCGAAATAGTCGAGCAGCTCGCTCTCCATGATGTCTGCGTACGGGAACAGCCCCGTCACGCTCTCGATCTGGCGGTTCTCCTCGATCTCGATCTTGATGTTCGTCATCTCTGCTCCCTTAGAGAAATGATAGATTATCTCGAACTTCCCGTTCCCGAGGTCGTTCCCCGTGATCACGACGAGCCTCGCGCCGAGCTGGAACATCTTGTATATCTTGCTATCGAGGTCCTCGGGGGTTGTCTTAAGTTCCATCACCTGCATTTACTTCGCCCCCTTCTTCTTGTGCGATTCTTCCTGCAGCTTCTGCAGTTTCCCAAGAGCTGTGATAACTCCATCGATAATCGCCTCGGGCTTCGCTGCGCAGCCGGGCACGTAGACATCCACAGGGATAACCTTGTCAATCCCCTGCTCGATGTTGTAGCAGTTATGGAACACGCCGCCTGTGCAGGCGCATGTTCCGACAGCTATGACCAGCTTCGGCTCCGGCATCTGCTCGTAGAGCCTCTTCAGACGCTCCTTTGCACGTTTCGATACGGGCCCTGTCACGACGAGCACATCGGCGTGCTTCGGATTGCCCTTGTTCAATATCCCGAATCTCTCGATGTCGAACCTCGGGGTCAGGCACGCGAGAATCTCGATGTCGCACCCGTTGCAACTCCCGGTATCGAAGTGCAACAGCCAGGGTGATTTCAACCTAGATTTCTCGATTATTGACATTTCAGATCACCCCCACATTCTGCAGAACCACGATTATCGCGTAATTTGCCGCGATCACGATGATTCCGAAGGTTGCAGTGAACTTCAGCATCCTCTCCTTCGTGAGACGAGCAGTGACGTTGTCTATCACCTGGACCACGAGCATCGCCACCGCGATCAAGGCTATCTTGACTATTATCGACACGACGATGTTGTCGCTGTTGAAGAAGAGCGTAATGACGCCGAGCATAAGAGCGAACTCGTACCAGTGACCTAACTTCGTTATCGCGAGGTACGGCCCCGAGTATTCGATGTACGGCCCTGAGACTATCTCCTGGTGGGCAGTTGCGACATCGTAGGGGGACTTCTGGAGCTTGATTACAAGCACGGCGATGAGAGCGACGAAAACGAGCGGCAGAAGGATCATCAGGTCGCCGACTGCGTATAAGTCTGCGACATTGAAAGATCCCGCCTGTATTCCTATGAGAAGCAGCGCGAGCAGGAAAACGGGCTCGTAGGCAGCAATCTGCAGTAGCTCCCTGTTCGCCCCCATATGGCTGTATGGGGACCTGACGGTGAATGCGCCGACCGCGAGGAATACGGAGCCCGCAGCTGCTGCGAAGAATATTATTATCAGATCTAGGCCGAGCACGAACAGAACGAAAGCGAATGCTACGAACATCAGATACAGCACTGCGAATATCACCTGGGGCCTGTTGAGCAACATCGGCTTTTTCCCGATGAGCTTGAAGAAGTCGTAGAGCACCTGGAGGACTGGAGGTCCGACCCTGTTCTGCATCCTCGCGGTGATTATCCTGTCTAATCCCAGCAATATTGCAGCAAGGAACGGCGCGAGCACGATTATCGCTATCTGGATTGCAAGCAGTACCCACCAATCCATATCAGATCACCTCCGTCAGCAGCGCGACCATGAGCATCGCGACGACGACTATAGTCGCGACGAAGTTGAATATGTAAGTAACGCCGGCATCGGGCACCCTCTTGTCGTAATACGCTCCGGCAAGCTTGTACTCGAAGTTCTCTCCTCCCATGTAGGATGTCGATACCATATCGGGCCTGATCTTGACGAACTTCATCGTGAGAAGCACGACGCCGCCGAATAGGACAAGCATTACGATCAGCGGGAGCACCGCCTCGAAATCGCTCAGGGGCGTCTCGCCGAAGACGCTCAGTATGTACGGGTTCACGAGGTATTGAACGACCTGGAATATCAATAGAGACAGCGCTATTGCGCAGGCTACCAAAGCTCCGAGCGTGATCTTGTATATCTTCGAAAGCTTAGATTTCACCGCCGCGGGGAGATCGCAGGTCGCTCCGACGGTCATTATCCTCCCCATCCATTTCGCATAATAAAGCGCTGTGACGGCCGAGCCTATTGCAAGCAGGAGTATTACTATTGGGAATCCCGAACTGGCCGCTTCTACTATCAGCCATTTGCCCGCGAACATGCCGAACGGCGGGAGCATGATTGTGAATATTCCGATCAGCATCGCTCCGGCGACGAAGGGGAGCTTGCATCTGAGGTTTTCCATCTCCTCGATGTCGAGCGTCTGCGCCTCGTGCTTCACGACTCCGACGGTCATGAACAGCAGGGCCTTCGATACGGCATGGAATATCAACAGGACAATGGCGGCGCTGATGGCGAAGGATGTGTTGATCCCGACGCACATGATTATCAGACCGAGGTTGCCGATAGTCGAATACGCGAGCACGCGCTTGGCATTTGTCTGCATGACCGCGAGGATCGCCGTCCCGAGGAACGATATCGCTCCGACCGACGCGACAAGCCACATCAGGCTGGTCTCCCAGGCGATTGCGGGCGATATCCTGATCAGAAGATAGACTCCCAATTTGACCATCGTTGAGGAATGGAGCAATGCGGAAACAGGCGTCGGAGCTATCATAGCACCGAGCAGCCAGCTCTGGAAGGGCACCTGCGCGGCCTTCGTGAAGGCCGCCAGGGCCATCAATGCTACAGGAGCGATTGCCCATGCGGCAATGCCACCGCTCACCAGCACCTCCTCGAGTGAGAGCGTTTCCATCTGGGTGAATATGAGGACAATCGCGAATGCGAACGCCACGCCTCCTCCCAAAGTGTAAATCAGGGCGCGAAGCGCGGACTCGTTTGCCTCCTTCGTCCTCTCATGCCTGATAAGCAGGAAGCAACAGAGCGTCGTGACCTCCCAGAAGAAGAAGAGCCAAAGCAGGTTATTCGAGAAGACCGCACCGTTCATTGCGCCGAGGAATATGGTCATCACCGCGAAGAAACGTGCCTGGCGCTGGTCCTCATCCATGTATTTCAATGCATAAACAATGATTATCGAACCGACAATTGAGATGACGAGGGCCATGATTACTGCGAGATAATCAATTACGATCGAGGGGGAGACCGTGTGCCCGAATTCCATCGCCTCGAGGATCCCGAGAGGTATCAGCTGCAGAAGTCCAAAGATGATAACGACAGTGTTCCGATATTGAACGCCGATGAAAATGAAATAGGCCATTAGGGCGAAGTCGAGAGCCGCTATCAGCAGAGAAATAGGAATGCCGACTCCCGCGATGAGGATCTCATCGGCATCGAACGAGAGCACATCTGCCCCCGTCGAGTACATTTCCCAGAAAAGCGCGAGCGAGAGCAGGACCATCGTGATTGCCATTATGCCGACCACAGCTTTCTGAACGGAGATCTTCCTGGCCGCAAGAGAAAGAAGCCCCATAAGCACTGGCAAGAACACCAATAGCAACGCTAATAGGCCTGCATTCATAGCTATCATTTCTTCTTTTATTACTGCTGTAAATAATCCTTATGCTCTAAACCTTGGTTTTGTCGATGAAAATACC
The DNA here is from genome assembly GCA_029858465.1 of Thermoplasmata archaeon. GTDB lineage: Archaea > Thermoplasmatota > Thermoplasmata > UBA10834 > DTMW01 > JAOUEZ01. The sequence goes on from JAOUEZ010000074.1 coordinate 5,018, forward strand.
GAATTTCGATAATAATTTCAGTTTCATATGGAAAAATCGGACAGATTCGTTGAAATGATGACGATTTAATTCGCGGATATGACGCTTTGCGTCATGATTCTTTCTAGAATTCCACATTCGATTTCCCATGATTTTGAGTTGGGATGATTATGAATTGTTATTTGCTTAAAAAGGGAAGGTTGCACTTTCAAAACGGTTTTCGAGAGCATGATTTAGATACCTCTAGTTTCTAACCGAAGAACCGGAAAGTCAAAGGCATGCAGAATAAGGTGCAAAATATATTGGACTTGGGAACACCAATCTCCAGCTTCAGCATTTCAACGGAGATCGCAAAAAGCAGTCTGCTAACATTTCCAAAATTCCTAATGGATAGTTCGAGCAGTGGAAGGTTCGGACAGATAGCCGCGGGCAATTTCAATCAGATCGCAGGAGAGCACGGCAAATTCCTGATATTCGATGCAAAATGGTATGCGAAGGATTATTCGGCGACCGTGAGGATAAAGCTCGATTCCCCGTTGTTGGTGGAGATTTATTCAGACCGCAGGGAGGAGCGGGGATTTTCGAGACGACTCGAGGATTATCTGATTCTGGCGCTCCAGGCTTACGAGGAGGCGATCCGGAACGAGACCATCTACATGACCTTCATGCCCGGTTCCGAGAAGACCTCGAAATTGAACATTCATAAGAAGCTTTCCGACCGGGTCCTAACAGGCAACATGGTCAACCTATTCTTGATTGCAATAATCATAAGCGTAGTGATGATCCTGATTTTTGGGGATATCGCCCCTATTATTTTACTCGTCACAATCCTTGCAATAGTGCTGAGCGCAGGGAAGATCACCGCACTGACCAGTGATTGGAGGATTACTAAGGAGCATCCGGATGTTGTAATCATTGAATGTCGGCTTCCTCAGACCTTGCTAGGCTCATTCATGCAGACCTACGGTTCATCCCTTCAGACTCTGAAAAAGAACATTTACGAGTATATGACGGAGCATAGGAGGGATGTCACATCTGCAGAGGTTGCCGACCTTTTCAGGAAGTTTGGTATCACTGTTGAGGCGGAAAATATCGTCGTGAAGCATATCAATGTCTATGATTCTGTGAAGAAAGTCGCAGCGAAGTTCGAGATGCCCATGCCGACAATCATGATCACAAGGAATTCGAAGCCGAACGCCGCGGCGACAGGGTTCACAAAGCATCTCGCGACCATGCTGATTACTATCGGTTTGCTGATACAACTGGATAAGCGCGAGATAGAGTTAGTTGTTGGTCACGAGCTCAGTCATCTGAGGTTCGGAGATCCAGTAATACTGTTCTCGATATTCAGCATCGAATATCTGGCGAGGGTCTATGTCTATTCCGCCCTCATTGCAAGCTTTGCCCTCATATACATATTTTTCATATTCTGGCTTGTCTTCTTCTTCGCAAAGTTTC
>JAOUEZ010000075.1 GCA_029858465.1 Thermoplasmata archaeon
CCACAATCATATTGTAAAAATGGGCATTCAATATGCATTACAATTTTTTTCTGCGGGAGGCTGACAACTTCTCATGTTTGATTGCGACACCCAATAAGGCGGAGAATAATTCAAGCCATTTGATGTGCTCTCTCGGCGGGAAAGTGCCATTCTGAGGATTTCCTAGTTCGATCCATCCCAGCATATCGTCCTTACTGCCGTAGATGTAAATATCAATGTAATCCCCTTCTATCATTTCTGTCGGAGCCTTTCTTCCCGAGCCTAGTACTAGCGGCCGATTGTACGAGAGCTCCTCTTCGCCAACCTTGTAAGGCTTGCTCTCCGAAAGACAGAACTCCGAATATTTTGTGACAGCTACCCCTGGGTACTCCTTGGATTCAGTCATCTGCTTTTTATCGTACGCTATTTCCCGCAGCTTCTTCTCAGCATCTTTTGTGAGTCCCACGAATGCCTCGTATCGGAAAAGGCCATCACCCCCTCTCAAACCAATAGTCACTTCATTGAAATCGAAAATCCGGTGAATCGATTTTGCCGCATTGTTCAACAAAGATTGCAGCGTAGTTTCGTCATGTGTATCGAATATGAACCTCATGACGCGTTCCAGTATTTCCTCCGTTCCCGATTCGGGTATTCGCTGATATCGCTTCCGTATTAAATTAGCTGTCTCTCTAGTAATACCAGAATTTTCCATAACTGCGGCACGCTCTGCCACAAATAGATTTCGAGGTATATTTGTTCTTATCGGAATTCTTCTCAAGCATGAGAAAGATAGAATTGTGTATAACATCATTTATTCGAAAATCTGAGAGTGTGTTCAAACCCCTAATTCCTCAATATTCTCTACAGGCTCGCAAAGGGTTAAGTATCATCCATTGTTTGCAATCTGCTCGTCATGAGAATACCGAGGACCGTTATCGGAAGCTTCCCCAAGCTCAGGGATGATGATATCGAGGCGATAGATGCAGTGATAGCTCTTCAGAAAAAATTCGGGGTCGATATTTTCACGGACGGCGAGCAGAGAGGGGACATGATCATCTATCTCGCCCGCGCGATTCCCGGCCTGTCGGTCGAAAACAAAATGCCGATAGTATCCGGGAAGGTATCGCCTCCCGAGGATCCGAGAGAGGTTCACAAAGTCGCTGATTATTTCATGCTTCGCAAGAAGTATCCGGATATCAAATTCAAAGTCACACTGACGGGTCCGACGACCTTGGCAATAAGCTGCGGAAGCAAGAAATTGAGCAAGGATTACAGGAGCTATGTAGACTTCAAGCTCACGGAAGATATCGCTTATGCGATCAAAGAGATAGTGCGTCCTCTGAGAGAGGCAAAGGCGTTTGTGCAGATAGATGAGCCGATCCTCTCACAGGGTTTCAGGGACCTCAAGGAGCGAATCAGGCTCATGGACTTGATCCTCGAAGGTTGCGATCCGAATCTCTGCTCCACGCATGTCTGTGGATGGCTGGGAAGGCAGCCTGTGCTTCAGGAGCTTTCAAAGCTGGAAAACCTGACCGTGCTGAGCCATGCCTTTTCCGCAGGTGAAGAGATTAAAAATTTCGATCTCCTCGACCGGGCGCTCTTCGAAGACAACGGGAAAAAATTGGGGGCGGGAGTGATATCCGTATCACCAATAGGTGCCGAGGATATTGAACGTCCCGAGAAAGTCTCGGAAAGACTCGCATCGATGGTCAAGAAAATGGGGATTGAGAACATCGCGTATTCGCATCCCGATTGCGGTTTGGGAGCAACAAGGAGGGAGTTCGTAGAAGGCATTCTCGAGAGCTTCTACAAGGGAACCGAATTATACGGTAGCTCGGGCAAAGATCCCGGAACCCCTCCTCAAAGAAAATGTGCCGGAAAACGCACAAAACCTCCCGAGTTTTCGATTTAAAATCTAATCTTTTTTAGCCACATTGACAGTATTAAAATAATACAAACCGTTTGATATTGTGCTTTGATGGCTCATGATTGTCTCTATTCGATGAATCTAACACATATGAAAAGGCATTTTCGTCTCTAACGACTGCATGTTGCAGATGCAATTAAATAACACAATTCTCGGTAATGGGGACAATGACGCAATCGCTCACGGTGGCGGAAAGGATCCTCTACCATCTTTATCAGTACATCAAATTGGAGGACAAGTATGAGGCTCCGTTCGATGTCACGCAAGACGGGATTGCACAATCTTGCGGCATATCAAGAGCGCATGCCGCCATCGAGCTCAAGAAGCTAAAGGATGGCGGCCAGATTTTAGAAAAACTCTCTCATGTGAGGAAGGCGAAAAGCCGGCGCAAGGTCTACTTCCTCACGCAGGAAGGCAAGGCAAAAGCAAACAAGATAGTTGAATATGTCAGGATCGAGAAAATATCCACGGACGTCGACTCATCGAGGATCTCACAGGGCAGTGGTCCTGCGAGAAAGCTGAGGCGTCATATATCCGCAATTCCCCAGCTCAAGCAGTTCTTCGGCCGAGAAGATGAGCTCTCCATGCTCCGCGCATGTTCCGATGATGATTCAATTGATTTGATAAGCGTCGTAGGGCTTGGCGGTATCGGAAAAACAACACTACTGGCCAAATACGCGAAGGAGTCTAAATCCAGCATCTTCTGGTTCACTCTAAACGAGTGGGAAACCGAGATTTCCCTTCTCAAGGCGCTTTCAACGTTCCTTGATGAGACGGGAGACAGTCGTCTATCCAATTATTTGAAGTCCGATCGGGTTGATTTGGGCGAGGTCGGCTATTTGTTGGCAGAATCGTTGAGCGAAAATCGACGCATTCTGATGATCGATGATTTCGACAAGGCTCCCCGCCTCGAGCATATCGTGAAAATGATAATTCTGAACGCTGGACCAAACAAAACCGCAATATCTTCCGAGAGTAAGCCTGAATTGTTGGACGAAATGCTGAGAGCAGGCAAAAATGTCAAGGAGATCACACTGGGCGGAATCGATGAGAATGCAGCCCTTGAGATACTCAAATCAAGAGGAATCACTGGAGAGATTGCAGAGACCATTGCTAAAATGACAGACTATCATCCGCTATTATTGAACTTCATTACGCCTAATGATGAGATTGCCGCGAAGCAGGAGATGACAAATTTCGTCAAGAAGACTCTCCTCAAAGAAATATCCGACAACGACATTTCCGTCATAGAAAAATGTTCCGTCCTGCGCAGACCCTTCCTCGCCGAGTATCTGTTAAAGGATGAGAGACATGTCCTCCGATTGCCAATCTTCTATCATATTTCTGGCAATCATGTGATGCATGAGATAGTCCGCAGAATCGTATACGATCAAATATCCACGGAGGACCGCAGAGAAAATCACAGCCGGGCTGCAGATTTCTATCTCGAGGAGCGGAATCTGGCCGAGAGATTATTTCATCTGATCCTCTCTGGTAGATATATTGAATCGGAGATGCTGATTCATTCTCATTCGGACGAATTGCTGGTCGCCGAATCGCCGAAGAATCTCCTAGATGAAATCGGGCTGATCCCTCCCCGTATCTCAAAATATGCCGCATCTGTCAGAATTCTCGCGGCTAGAGCATCAGCGCTATCCGGTGATGAAAAAGGCGCAGTAGAAAGTCTGAAGGCACTAGCCAAATCGGAAACAGGGGATCAGAAATCGGAGGTGCTTCTCGAGCTTGCAAATAGGCCGATTGACAGGAGATATAGGAAGAGACTCTTCAACGATTTGAACGACATAATGGTCACCGACGGGATATCCCCTAGACAGAAATCGAAGATCGCGCTTTCGCTTGCAAACATGAAGTTCGCAGATGGCGATATCGGCGCTTGTGATCAATACATCTCCTCAGGTCTGACAAATGCTGCGAATTCCTTCTCTTTGGATACGGTGTCATCTCTTAATCGCCTTCGGGCAAATGTGCTCATCTTCAAAGAGAAATATCCTGAGGCGATTGATTTTCTCTCACAGACGGCTCCAAGCTTCAACGGGCAATTCCGCCCTGTCTATCACCGCTTACTGGCCAGGGCTCTTGCGGAGATGGGCAAGATAGACGAGGCCTTGGCGAATCTTCAATCCGGGATTGAGGTTGCGGAAGGGAACGGCCTATTCAAAGATCTGGCAGACCTCCTGCTCGAGTTCGGCGCTATCAAATTAGCATCCAAAGAACTTGACGGCGCCGCAGAATCCTGCTATCGATGCATCGAGGTCGCATCATCTCTTGAGGACAAAAGCATCCTCGGATTGGCCTACTTGAATCTCGCACAGATAGAAGCCGAGAGAGGGAATCAAAAAGAAGCGGATGAGAACCGTGAGATGTCTCGGAAGCTGGCCATAGACGATGGCATGCCCGAGTCAATCACGCATCATCGGTAGGTTCCGAGACGATTTCCTTCTTCGGGACGGCGATCAGATTCGAAATAAATATTGCGCCTGCTGCCGCTGCGATGATCCCAGTGATGAATCGGATTTCATTTGTAGATTCATAGGCCGTGAGTTCTTGCAGCGCAGCGTCGACCACCAACGGGATGACTAATATCAGGAGCCATTGCCATCTCATCGGGATAACGATGAATAATGCGATTACAAATCCGATGACCGCGCCGGCGAATATTCCCACATCTCTCGCGCAGAAAGGCATTTGATTGTCGTTCAGGAAATACGATCTTTCCTTGAGCTGGTGGCAGTTGATGTCGCCCATCCAATATACGAGCCAAGCCACAGGATTTATCCCGTCTATCTTGTCAAGATTGTCGACCGTCAATACGGAGCCGGAGAGGTCGTCCAACTGTCCCGCTGGAACCAGGAAAGGGCTGAGGATTATCAGGAATAAGGCCGTTCCGAATAATGCGCAGATTATCGCGATGTGAAGATCGAATCCGAGTCGAAACCTTAGTTGCACGAAAGACCAACTCTCAAGCTGTGATGATAATGATTCCGCTTTCACAAAAAGGCATTCATAGTATCGAGGCTTTTTTCAGCCAGTCGATGTCGCTGATGTACAAATCTCTGATATCGGACAGATTCCATTTCAGCATCGCAAGCCTTTCGAGCCCGAGCCCCCAGGCAAGCACCGGATATCTTATCCCATGAGGCTCTGTCACCTCGGGGCGGAATATCCCAGCGCCTCCCAGCTCCATCCACTCGCCCCCGTGGAGGATGTCCACCTCGAGGGACGGTTCCGTATAAGGGAAGTACCCCGGCCTTATCCTGATGTTCCCGATGCCCATCTTATGATAGAATTCCTTGAGAAGGGCGCACAGCATGTCGAAGTTAGCGTTTTCCTCACAGACTATTCCTTCCACCTGTGTGAACTCCGGAAGATGGCTGTAATTGATCTCCTCGTTTCTGAAGACTCTGCCGATGCAGAAGACCTTGAGCGGCGGTTCAGGTCTCTCGGCAAGATATCGGATCGTATTCACGGTGGTGTGCGTCCTTAGCAGGAGCTTCTGCGCCTCGCCTATGTCCCACTTGTACCCCCAGCCCTTGGACCCCGTCTTCCAGCCGTCCTCATGGACCTGCTTGATTATCTCCACGAGCTCCGCGTCTTTGTCCAGGCTTGTTTTCTCGGGCTTTCTGAGATAGAAAGTGTCATGCAGATCTCTGGCGGGATGGTCCTGCGCCGTGAAGAGCACGTCCATGTTCCAGAAGGCGCTCTCCACATAATCCCCCCTTATCTCCGTGAACCCCATTGCGAGGAACACTTCCCGCATCTGATTGATCAGAATTGTAATCGGGTGGAGTTTCCCACCGTATATTGCGGGCGCGAATGCTTCGATGTCATACTCACGAACCTTCGCATTCTTCCATTTCCCTGACTGTATCATTTCCGGGGTCAGCTGGGCTATCTCCTCCTTGAGATCTATCCCGATTCGCAGTACTTCTTTGCCCGCATCGGTGATTCTGACCATCCTGCTGACGACCGGTCTTTCGAGCAGGAGGCCCTTTCTGTTCCTGAGCATTTCCACTGCTTTTGGGTTGCAGTCCTCCTCGGGGATCCCTTCTCTCATGGTGAGATCCTCCAGCAGTTGCTCATCGATGCCCTTCCTGTCCACCATGCTCCTGCCTTCGTCCGTTATGCTGATGAGCGTGGAACCGTCTTCCGACTTCGACAGCTGCGCCCAGCCTTTCTTCTTCATCCAGCCGACAGCCGCAGAAATCTCGTCCTTCTCGATGATCCCCCTGCTCTCGAGATAAGAGACGGACACTCCCTTATCCTCGTTGAAAATCGCCTCTAAGACCTTCCTTTCGGGGAGCTTACGGACCTTTTCCTTATTGCTGAGGTAGTAGACCTTTGAGGTCTTCTCGTCGACATCGACGAGCTTCTTCATCTGCGCCCAGGAGACCCCGTTCATTACTTCTACAAGTTTTTCGAAGTTCCCCTTCTCCATGATCTCCTCGGGGGTTGCTTCTCCAAGTTCCTCGAGCGACAGTAGAACCTTCTTCTCGAGGTAGCTGAGCTTCTCCGCG
>JAOUEZ010000076.1 GCA_029858465.1 Thermoplasmata archaeon
GAAGCCGCCCGGTATTGCCGCTGTGCCTCCCTTTGCTAGAGGGAACAGCATGTCGAGCACCCTCTGTCCGGTGATGAGGGGGATGTCTGGAAGAAGTTTCTCGTTGAAAGGTCTTGAAAGTCTCACAGGCCATTTCTGCATCATTGAGAGCTTCGCGCCTGTGTCGAGCTCGCACACGGGCTCCTCTACTTTGAAATCACCCTCCTTGATGACCTTTACCTTCCCTTTAACACTAGGAGGCGCCAGAATCCGATGAGTGATGTTCCCTTCAGGCACTTCGCCGATCACTTGCCCGGGAGAAATCTGATCTCCCTGCTTCAGTTTAGGTCTGAAAGCCCATTTCTTCTCCTTTGATAAGCCAGGAACACGCGCGCCTCTCTTGATGAAATCTCCCATTTGGTCCTTTAATATCGGAAGCGGTCTCTGAACACCGTCATAAATGCTGCTCAACAGCCCTGGGCCCAATTCGACCTGAAGCGGGCCACCTGTGTTCCAAATCGTCTCTCCCGGCCTCAGGCCAGAGGTGTCCTCGTAAACCTGGATAATCGTCTTATTCCCGACAATCTTGATGACTTCTCCAACAAGGCGTTCCTCACCGACCAGGACCACATCGTTCATTCTCGGCGTGATTCCTTCCGCCACCGCCACAGGTCCGGATATCCTGGCTATCTGGCCCTTCTGCATTTCCAATCTAATCACTCTCCCTTGTAAAGGTCGATCCCAATCGCCCTTCGAACTTTATCCCGCATATCACCCTTGTCGAGTCCGACGGGTATGACAACCGGCGATGTGCTATCAATGAGCCGGCTGCGGAGCGATGCGGGGAATCGCTCCATGTCCTTTGATGAGATGATGAGTATTCCGATTTCCCGATTGTTCAATACCTCCTGTACGATGCCCTCTACCGTTTCGGCAGATGTCTCGTGGACTCTCCTCACACCGGCCAATTTGAACCCGACAACGAAATCGGGACTGCCCACGACTGCGATCTCCATATCAGAGCACCAACAGCTTCTTTATCAATTCCGGATCAAGCCCGGACTCCTTTCCTCTCGCGATTATCCTGATATTTTCAACTTCCGTCTTTTTCCTGAGAACGTAATCCAATACCGGTAGGATGGACAGCGGATAAAGATGAGAGAATTTGTCCGCGAGGTCGAGCAACGCTTTGTCCATCTCGCGAAGAAGCGACGAGATATCCTTTGTGTCCTCGAATTCTTCGATATCGACGTGTATGTAATCTCCGTATGAGGATTGCCTGATATCATCCATCATCTCCTTCATGCCCTCCGAGATTGCCAGCTTTGTTAATCGATCCGACTTGAATTCCAGTCCTCCGGGAATGAAGTATTGTGTCATTGCTTCGCCGCTCATCCCTTCGGATTTCAGCTTGAAAAGCACTTTGAGATTGGTTATGTCAATCTCTTTCCTCATGAAATCGAGGAACCTCTCCTCGGAAATTGTTGTCTTCCTGATTGATTTGAGCAGCGAGGAATAATACTCCTTGTCGAGCGCGTCTTCCATGACTGCCAGCTTGCCGGTCTGCAGGGCATTCCTCAAAAGCTCCTCATCCACATAGACCACGGATTGCTGCCTCAGTGTCTCCAGAAGCTCCTCTGTTGTGGTTGTCTGGAGCATCTGGTTGATGAATTCCTGTTTCAAAGAGCCTGCAGGGATCAGTATCTCCTTGATATCGTCAATCGAGGCTTTAGTCGCCTTGCCTCTGATCAGCGTCTTGACATTGTAAATATCCCATCTGTGGAGATATTCTGCAATCAGTTGCCTCAAATGACCTCCGGAGAAGCTCAAGATATCGGTGTAAGTCTTCGCGAGATTCTGAGATATCCCGTTCTCGATCAGCGTTGCCCCGTCGTATCTGGTTCCAAGAGCCGCCATTTCCTCGCGATACTGTGTCTCGCCGAGATATCTGCCGATCTCGGCAAGATCCATCGATAGCATCCGATGATACGCATCCTTGCTGAGAAGGAAGCTCTTCTTGGCCTTCACTCGTGCGCAGATGTACGGATAGTTGCTTCTCCCACCGAAAATCGGCAATCCTCAAGCACCTCCGAAGACGATTTCGTAGATTTTTCTCACATTCTTGGTCCAGACATCCTCCAGTAACGCTTCGAATGTCAGGTCGATTCTGTATGCACCATCTTCGGATTCGACCAGCAGTCCACCGGCCCCCGAGAGATCTGCGACTTTCTTGAACCCGCTAGGTGGCGAGACCAAGCCCTCGTCCTCCTTCCTGCAATGCATGATTCCTTTCTGCAGCTTCTTAGATGCGGCTTGAGACAATCTCTCGAGTATCTTTTTCCTCTGCGCGTTGTCGATTGATGCCAAGGCCTTCAGGACTTCGGCCTTCGTCTGCGATAAAAGTTCGTTCTGTTCCTGGAGAGCCTTCTTCTTGGCTTCAAGCTCTGCGCTGGATGTGGCCTGCTGACGCATCATCGCCGATTTTTGAGCGAACTCCTGCTCGCGCTTTTTTCTTGCAGATTCAGCATCAGCCCTGGCTGCAGAGATTATCTTCCTCTTCTCCGTTTCGGCCTCAGAGATTATCTTCCTCTGCTGTTCCTCGCCTGCCGCAAGTACTTCCTCAACTACTCTTTCGAGTCCCATTTGGACCCCTCTTTCCGTGTATCAGTGCTCACGGAGTAGCTGGTGCAGTGCTCGCCAATCCGAACAGCAAGAAAGCAATCACGAAACCGAATATGACGATCGTCTCGGGCAGAGCCATGAATATGATGCCCTTACCGAACATCTTCGGATCCTCTGCGGTCGCGCCTACAGCGGCTGCGCCGGTTCCCTGCTGGGCTATTCCTGTTCCAATACCCGCGAGTCCTATTGCCAGGCCCGCGCCTATTGCTATCAGTCCTGCGTCCATCTATTTACACCTCCGATTTCTCGCTATATTTTCTTTCATATCCTAGAGGCTCGAAACTGACTCCTCCGCCCTTGAAGAACTTCAGGAAGAACTCGACATAGTTCAACCTGATTGCCTGAATTCCGGACGAGAGCGAGCCGAGCGCGAATACTAGGAGCTGCAGCACGATAAGCACCACTGCTCCGAGAATAATGAGTATGACGTTGCCGCCATGGAAAAAGTTGTCAATCACTATTGTGTTGAATGCCAGGGCCATTGCTCCCTTCGCGACGCCTATTGCGGCAAGTCGAGTATAAGAAACAATATTCGCCAGCAGGGACAGGACCTCCATTAATTCCATCGCTGCTCCTGCACCATGCACGACGAAGAAGCCCGCTATCCCCGTGACGATCAAACCTATCGCCACGAAGGAGAGGTTCATACCGGCGAATGGCATGACCATGGATTCGAATGGCGCCGCGATTATGTCAAAGAAGAATCCGCCCACAACAGTCCATCTCGCGACGAAGAGCATCTGTATGAACATTCCGTTGAGTATCAGAAACCAGAAGATCTTCATCATTGCCTGCTTTCGATCGTGATGCAGCTCGTTGAAAAATCCAATGATGTATCCGAAGCCCATGTGCATCCATGCGGCGACTATCGAAATCACGAGGAATTCCTTGACGTCGATGAGCTTCTCCATTATTGGATGGAGAGGATAATTGAACAGGAACTCCCAGCTGGGCTCGGCGGGGTTTTCGATCGGCGGATGGAACGGTAATCCAAATGCCTCCCCGAACAGGAACAGGCCGAAAAATGCCGCGAAGATCCCACCTGCGATAATGATCAGGCCGAGCGTGCGGAGCGATTTGCTGTCCCTGCCGAGCTTCGCATAGAAGACCCAGCCTGCCAGTATCAGACAGAAGCCATAGCCCGCATCACCTATCATCAGCCCGAAGAACAAGGGAAAAACGAGGAAGACGAGAAAGGTTGGATCGAACTCGTTGTACAAAGGTGTCGACATGAGTTCGACGAACATCTCGAAAGGTCTTGCAAGACGATTGTTCCTGAGCTTCACAGGAGCTGCTTCGTTCTCCTGCTCCCTGGTGACCGAAAGATCCTCGATCGTGACGGCATCTCCCGCATTCGAGCCTATAGATTCCTTGAGGGCCTCATACGAGGATTTTGGCACCCAGCCGTCTATCACAAATGAATGTGCCGTCGCAGCTATCCTGAGGGGCGTTTCTGCCTTCCGAACTTCGATTGAATAATGCTCCTCTGCCGCGAGCAGGAGGGCGCCATATTTCTTTCTGAGGGACTCGATGCTCTTGTCTGCCCTGTCGAGTGATTCCCTGAGCTTCCCGATCTCCTTCTCGTTCGAGGAGATACATTTACCAGAATCGCCTGATTGGCATGGAGAAAGGATTTCCTGATAACCATTCTCGTTGAGGATGTCACGTATCTTCTCCAAATTCTGTTTCTTGCAGAATATCGCGACGAGATAACCGTCTTCGTATGGCTTCTGGATCACTTCTACAGGCATTTGAAGAGTGATGATCTCGTCTCTGACGGATTCCTCAACAGTCCCTGTGAAGACCGATAAGCTGTCATAACCGAAATAGCAATCCAGTGGTAGGCCGAACTCCCTGATCTCGTCAAGTATTTCATTATGGGTCTCAAGCTCCCGGATCCTGCTGCTCAGGGTCTGCCGGTTCTCCATCTTATCGGATACTTCGAGGTCAAGGGTCACTATCACCTGGTCGATGGACTTCTCAATCTCCTCGACTTTCACCTTACTTTCAGGCTTGAAGTCTTCGAGATGCAGGGATCTGATGATCGAGCGCAATTTGAGCAGCTTCTGGGAGACTTCGGACGCCTTTTCTAGAGGCGATCCGATTTTCACATCCGGGTCCTCTTCGACAAAATCGACGACGTGGAATAGATTGAGCTCATAGAGGCTATGGATTACAGTATCCAGCTTCTTTCTCGGGCCCACTATCGCAATCCGAGACATTCGCTCAGGCTTGATCATCTATTGCCCTCATGAAACCGTTGAGAAGATGCCCCTTTGCCTTTTCTATATTTGATATTGCGACAGATCTGATCTTCTCAAGATCCTTCTCAGCTATTGAGAGAATCTTGTTCCGCTCAGAATCCATCGTTAATTTGATTTCCTGGGACATCCGATCGATTGCTTCCGCGGTGTCTTTTGCAGCTCTCTCATGTATTTCGAGCGCCTCACGCTTTGCCTCAGAGATTATCTTCTCTTTTTTCGCCTCGGCCTGTTTTATCATTGTGCGGACTTGTGCCTCGGCTTCCTTGATCTTCTCAAGGATATCGGCAATAGGTTGTTTCGCTCGCTCAGTTTCGCTGTTGGCCACTTCAGACATTCGACCTACCAGCCTAGTGAGTTTAGCACAACTACTCTTATTATTTAATTATATACACTGAGACCTTCGATTTGTGTCGAATTTCGTCATATGAAATCGGCAACAACTGCTCTCAGAAATCATCGTCTTTTCTTTCCCGAACTGCTGGCCTTTTTTCGTTCCCCCGGCGTAATCAGCCGCACGACTTCTACACTGCCTTGTTTGAGAAGATCCAGTCCCGCCTTGTCCGAATAATCCCCCGAGTACACGACACGCCTTATCTGTGCGTTCATAATCATCCTTGCACAGATAGGGCACGGCACTATCGTCGAATACATGGTTCCTCCGCGGGCGTTTGTCCCCGCCTGAATCAATGCGTTCTGCTCGGCGTGCACTGCCGTGCATGTCTCAAGACGGGTCCCCGAGGGTATTTTGAGATCGTCCCGTATGCAGCCTATGTCCTCGCAATGGGGCATCCCGCGAGGATTCCCATTGTAGCCAGTACTCTTGATCTCCCCTACATCAGACACGATGATTGCGCCGATCTGTCTTCGAGTGCATGTGCTGCGCTTCGAGACTTCTCTGGCGATATTCATGAAATATTCGTCCTTCGATATTCTCCGGATCTTCTTCATCGTGCCCTTGCCCCTCCATCGACTGACAATCGCCGAATTGGATTTCTATGTTACGGTTACGGGAGGATATCCCGGCATGGATTTATAGACTGAGTGTATTCTTCTCGCCGCATGCCTGAGCCTCAGAAATCGACTAAATCACGAGTCCCTCAATCCGTCATCGATGTCATCATAGCTGTCGCTCTTGTTGCGAGCATATTTGTGGCAATGTTTGCCTATACTGGCAATTGGCCTCCCCTCGTCGTCATAGAATCGAGAAGCATGCAGCATTCTGAGTCGGAGAGCTTCCTGGGGATCATGGACACGGGAGACCTGGTCCTTGTCAAGAGCATCGATTCGAGGAACGATGTGGTCACATATTACCAGGGGTTAGCTCGGAATTACAAGAGCTATGGAGATTACGGAGACGTCATCATATATCTGAAGGGGGGATCAACGCAATACACGCCGATTATCCATCGAGCCGTCATCTATTTGTCTGCGAATCCCGGAGATGACAGCTTCAGAGCCGAGGAGCTTAGGAATCTCACCGAGGGCTCAGATTATTATTTCGTCGACGGG
>JAOUEZ010000077.1 GCA_029858465.1 Thermoplasmata archaeon
GCTCCTCTTCTTAAAATCGCACCACCCGGCCCAAAAAGCCAGGAGATAATCGACCTCGATGAGAAGTATGTCTCGCCGTCCTATGATCGCCTATTCAAGTTCGTCATGCATAAAGCGGCTGGCGCGAGCATCATGGACGCTGACGGGAACATTTACATTGACTTTTCATCCGGAATCAGTGTCGTGAATGCCGGCTGGGGAAACCCACGCATTGTGAGCATGATTCAGGAACAGGCCGAGAGATTAATCCATTCTCTCGCGAACGATGCCTACTTTGAGTACCAGGCGAAATTCGGCGAATTGCTCGCGAAGAACTCGCCGGGCAAGGCCCTGCAAAGGACTTTCTTCGGCAATTCGGGCGCTGAGGGGGTCGAAGCCGCCGTCAAGTTGTCCCGATTCCACACGGGAAAGACCGAGCACATCGCTTTCATGGGAGCATATCACGGGCGGACCGGCGCAGCGCTCGCTCTCACGAGCAAGAAGGGGTACAAGTACAAGCACGGACCGATGATGCCGGGCATCCACCACGCTCCGTATCCGTACTGCTACAGATGCGCTTTCGGCCAGGAGTACCCGTCATGCAACCTGCTCTGCATGGAATTCTTCGAGCACACGTTCCTCGAATACGGCGGAACGACGGGCGACATCGCCTCGATCTTCGTGGAACCGATCCTCGGGGAGGGCGGATACATCGTCCCCCCGAAGGAATTCCTTCCGAGATTGCAGAAGATCTGCGACAATCTAGAATGCTTGCTGGTTATGGATGAAGTTCAGTCCGGATGCGGCAGGAGCGGGAAGATGTGGGCATGCGAGCACGTCAACATCATTCCCGATGTCATGGTGATTGGCAAAGCCGCCGGCGGCGGCGTGCCGTTCGGCGGGATAGTCTCGAAACCGGAGATAATGAGCCGCTGGGTGCCGGGGTCGCATTCGACCACTTTCGGGGGCAACGGGCTGAGCTGCGCCGCCGGGTACGCGCATCTGAAGGAGATAATCGATGAGGACCTCTCGAAGCGTTCGGCCGACCTTGGCGAGGACGCAATGAAGCAGCTGAAGGAAGCCCAGGAAAACCATCCGATGATCGGAGACGTGAGAGGGAAGGGCCTGATGATCGGCGTCGAGATAATCAAGGATCAGAAGACGAAAGAGCCCTATCATGTGAGGAAGTTGCAGGAACTGGCCTGGCGCAAGGGTTTGATGATGATAACTGCCGGCATGGAATTCAACGTTTTCAGGGTGGCACCTCCGTTGGTTATCTCGTCAGAGCAGTTGGCAAAAGGCATTGAGATATTCGTGGATGTTATCTCAGAAGTCGAGAAAATGGAAGGAGTGAAGCAATAGATTTGATGAATTGCTGTTCTGTTAAATGCTTCAGTCAAGAATAGAATCCTTCTCATCAGGATATGAGACTTTTTCTCTTTTCATTTGAATGCCTAAACTAAATTTTGAACATTATCTCCCAGTTAAGAATTAGCGACAGAGAATTGTATGTTGATTGTAAGGAAAGCGGATAATTGGATATTTTTTAATGTTTCACTAAATGAAGGATAAACGTAAGGGCCGATTCAGGATAAGATCGCTCAACAATGAGATGTCTGAATATCTCGAGATATTCAGAAAAGACTGCGAGCTCAGAGGGATGACACATGCCTCGATCCTCACATATCTTTCGGCAGTCCGGATATTCTTGAATTATCTCAAGAGCAGGAAGCTCAGGATCAAAGATGTGAACAAGCGGGTTTTAAAGGAATATGTCGGTCATCTGCAAAAACAGAATCTTTCTTACAAGACGCTCGGATACAACTTCACATCGATTTCTGCATTCTTCGAATTGCTCTTATTCGAAGGAAAGGTTTCTTCCAACCCGGTAACAGGGGTGAGGAAGCGATATCTGAGGAGATACAAGAACGGAGAAGGGTTCAAGGACGAGAAACGCCGGATAATAACAGTCAGAGAGATGAAAAGGCTTGTTTTATCGACAAATTCTCCGAGGGATAGGGCAATAATCATGCTTCTTGCGAAGACCGGCGTCAGGCGAGGTGAACTCCTCAGGATGGATGTCGATGATCTGGATCTCGATGCCTATAGCATCAAGCTGAAGCCTACAGCGAAACGGACGAATAGGCTCGTGTTCTTTGATGAAGAGGCAAGGAAATGCCTTTTAAAATGGTTGAATAAGAGGAAAAGGTACATTGCATCGGCCTCGAACGCCCTTTTCATAGGCAATCGAGGCGAGAGGTTGAACAGGAACCATGTCTACGACATAGTCGTTAGACATGCCGTTAAAGTTGGCCTTCATGACCCTTCCTCTGATAGGCTCGAGGAGCATTTCACCCCGCATTGCTGCAGGCATTGGTTCACGACATATCTCATGAGGAGCGGAATGCCAAGAGAGCATGTGCAGGAACTGAGGGGAGATGTCAGGCCAGACGCAGTAGACATTTACTATCATATCGACCCTGAAGATCTGAAGAAATCCTATCTGAAGCATATTCCGAGATTAGGAATATAGAATATTCCTCCCATAAAAAATCAAATATCGTTTCCGTTAAAAATTGTTACAAAACGATATTGAATATTTAAGCAAATATCGTTTAATCTGATTTTTAATGTAAAACGATGCTATCGCTTTTTGAGGCTATTATATTCATTTTGAATATGGAATCAACTCGAATCTATATTCAGGCTCAACGAAGATAATCTTGAATAATTTGAATATTGGATCTCTTCCGAGAATTATTGGTGGATCATCTCCTTCTGTGATGCTGATTTTGACGTCCTTAATTGGTTCACTCAGCCTTCCTGCCCTTCCGAGAGTAATTGATGCGGTTGATGAATATCGATCTATTTTCGATCCGACTACTCTAATTGGCGAGGCTTTCTCTAACTTCATTTCAAGATAATCAGCCAGCCTACGTGATATTACCACACCATCCGAACCAGAATCTAATAGACCTTCCATCGGTTTTGTCGACCGCTTATTGGAAGATATGATGCATGGAACATAGGGATAGAAGAAGTCCCGTATTTTCTTTGAATCACTATCGATCCCGGGGATTCTCTTATAATTGAACCGATAATGTAATAGATTCATTGCCAGCTCTAGAAGAAGGATGCGTTTGGATAGAGAATCTTCGTCACAACGACATCCTCGGAAGAGTACTTATCTGCAAGTTTCAACATCTTGCAGACATCTTCATTGCTTGCGATTACTTTTCCCTTTAAAACTACTACCCAATGTCCTTCCGGGCCAGAGACGGTGCCCATATCGATAAATGCTGGGTCATTTCTCTTCATGGATATGCTTCCTGCAAGCAGGGAATATTTGTAAATTCAATCACAGCTTGCAGGGATAAAAAACCTTTGTGCGGAATTAATAGTATTTACTACATGTATCGGCTCAAATCATCATTTGAACATTTTTTGCCAGATGAGCTCCTTGCACTATCCAGTTGTTCAAGTTCATTTCTTATTATGATATCGGCTGATTCTGTGCATTAGATTTATTAATGAGTTGGCGCATGAATAAAGTGAGATGGCGGATAGGCCTGTGACCCCGCATCTGCGGGCCCGAGACCTTTCCCTTTATCTCTCAATTAGATGTGCATCGATTTTCGATATTTTCATCTATTTAGGTTAAATTTTATTTGCACCAATTCATTTGAAAGGAGCAATTTGTATCCTGCATTTTGCGTTGATTTCAAATGATGCTGGCGAATAATTCCTGCTGCAAGATCTGCAATCTGAAGCCCAGGCGTCTTTGCACTCTTTGAGTAATAAAGTCGGGTTTCAATACTTGGATTATCTATTGTACGTTTAAGATAAGGATCATATCGGTCAATCGCGCTCTTCCATATTTCTGCGTCGAGTATGATGTCAGCAAGGATTTTCTCAGTATTTTGGCAGATACAAAGGGGACGTAGAAGATTTCCGAGAGCGGAGAGACGTATTAAGTTCCCCAACTTTTGACTATCTATTTCCGGATTTAGTAATTTGAAAGCACATGGATTGTCTATGGACATTGTAAATCGAACGGGTGACCTATCCCAGAAGCAACCTTCTTTTTGTATTGTAGGATCCGTTCTTGCCTTATTCATGGCCATGAATAATAGGAATTCCGCAAATTCATCCGGCATTCCACGATGATGTATTTCTCTTGCCCATTTAACCTTGTGATCATCAATAAGATACTGTTTCAACGAATCGACGGTTGATGATAGTGGCTTATCTCTTCGTGACGAGGGTGCTTGCACGCACCAAACTGCTGCAGTTGAGAAGGCAATCTCATTGGCGAAAGGATTGCCGCTTTCATCAATAAAAATACAGATACTGGCCATTAATTACAGATTGATATGTAATCAATAGAATTTGTGATTACATGTAGAAGTAAGTTGATATCTATCTTAAGGGGAGTCAATGTTCATCAAATATCGGAGAACAAATTGAATTCTTGAGTCAATAATCATTTCCTTCAATTTCATAATGTAAAGAATTTGTATAAACTCCAATAATCTACATGCTCTCATGAAGAGAATATAGACCAGCGCATCTGCAAAATACTTTATATAATGAATACAATAATAAATTTCGAGGGGAGAATAATGGCCATCAATGAGAGCTATATGAAATGGCTTAACATCATCGCCTTTGTGTGTGTCGTGATCGTCAACAGCCTGGCGGGCAGCACCGAACTCATCGGCGGAGTGAATACCGCCCAGATCTCCGATTCGAACCCAACATTGGTAACTCCTGCGGGATATGTGTTCTCGATATGGGGGATAATCTACGTCCTGCTGGCCGTTTTCGTCATCTATCAGGCTCTGCCGAGTCAGAAAGGAAAGGAATTCCATAAGAAGATCGGCTGGTTCTTCATCCTGAGCAGCATATTCAACATTGTCTGGATCTTCCTTTGGCAGTACGAGCTTCTCAGCGTATCCCTGATACTCATGCTTCTGCTTCTCGTATCTCTGATCATGATCTATCTGCGCCTTGACATAGGAAAATCAGCAGTTCCAATGAGAGAGAAGCTGGCGGTCCATCTGCCCTTCAGTGTGTATCTGGGCTGGATAACGATAGCCACGATCGCAAATGTCTCCGTTTTGCTTGTCTCATTGAACTGGGACGGCTTCGGGATATCGGAGACAGTCTGGGCGTCCCTAATCATAATAGTAGCCCTCGTGCTCACCATCCTCGTCATCGCGATGAGAAAGGACATCGCCTATGGGCTGGTCGTAGTCTGGGCGCTTGTGGGCATCGCGGCGAAGCAGAGCGCGTACCAGGATGTCGTCACATTGGCATTGGCCTGTGCAGTCATTGTGCTGATCGCCTTGGCCGTCTTCCTGCTACTGCCGAGATTGAGAAGCAAATCTCCAGCTCCAGCTTGAGCGATGGTCAATCAGGTCCCGATGAATCATCCTTTACTTCCTTTTTATACCCTTACATATTACAAAAAATAGGAAAATTTATAAATATGTAAGGGTAATGAATATATCATGCCAACAATCAAGAGGAGACGAGTCGGAACTCGGCAGTACTTTTACCTTCAACACACTCTCAGGACATCAGGAGGGGTCGAGACTCGCGAGAAATATCTCGGAGCAAAGCTACCATCCAACATCGATGAGATCAAGAGAGAATTCCTCGCCGAGATTTACGAGGAGCGCTATTATCCTCTTTTTGATGCTATCCGCGCAAATTACTTGAAAGAAAGACGTAAGATGCCTAGCAGCGCTTCTCGGAAGCACGTCCGCTCATTTTCTGTCAAGTTTACTTATGACACGACTCGCATCGAGGGGTCGAGACTCACTTACCGGGAAACCGCAGATCTGTTGGAAAGGGGGATTAGCCCGCGTGAGAGGCCGATTGAGGACATAAAGGAGGTCGAGGCTCATGATAGAGTCTTCCAAGACCTGCTGGCATATAGGAAGGACATATCGCTACAGACTGTTCTCCTCTGGCACAAGAGGCTGTTTGAGAATACGAAACCTGACATTGCTGGAAGGATCAGGACTCATCGGGTTGCTATCTCAGGGAGCCGGTTCATGCCTCCTAGCCCGGTTGAGATGCAGCCACTGCTCAAGGAGCTCTTCCGCTGGTACGACCGTAGCAAATCCTCACTCCATCCGGTTGAGCTTGCCGCTTCCATCCACCTGAGATTTGTCACAATTCACCCATTCGCCGATGGGAATGGCAGGATGAGCCGGCTCCTGATGAACTTCGTATTGCACAAGCACGGTTTCCCTCTCCTGAACATTCCATACGAGGATAGGAGAAGCTACTACAACGCCCTCGAACGATCCCAGACCAAGAAGGTTGACTGGGTCTTCATACAATGGTTCTTCAAGAGATACATCAAGGAATACTCGGCCTATGCGTAGGTCGAGGAGTATGCATCTTATGTTCAAATTAGGCTAACACATACTC
>JAOUEZ010000078.1 GCA_029858465.1 Thermoplasmata archaeon
TGAGCCATATCCTCGAATTATATCGATAGCCTTCGATTCCTTCTCGTCCAATCTCATCTCTTTCCCGTCTATGAAATATGCGTCTATTTGCCTTTTGTCCGTGAGTCATCTTCGATTTCAATGAGCCATATCTTTCACGGTTGCCAGCATGCCGTTCGAAGGGCTTATATTCTGCATATGTTTAAATACGAAGGGGCTCAATGTAGATAGTTGCGAGCAACGGAGAGATGATTGTGGCAGAAGACAATACAGTGTACATCGGAAAGAAACCTACAATGAACTATGTACTCGCGGTGGTGACACAGTTCAACAATGGAGGATCAGATGTCATCATCAAAGCCCGAGGCAGGGCCATAAGCCGCGCAGTTGATGTGGCGGAGATCGTCAGGCACCGGTTCATCCAGGGCACAGACTATAAAGAAATCAAGATCTCCACTGAGGTGGTGACGACCGAGGGCGGCGGTACGGCTAACGTATCCTCGATAGAGATCTACTTGTCAAAGTAGGAAATCTCCCTTGATCTGGAGGAAAATCCGTTCTGCTCAACCGGTTTTGGTCCAGCTGAGTTTTTTCGGCAATGCCTACCGGATGGTTTTTGACATTGTCTGATAGCACCGCTTTTATCTATTTCTCTATCAATCACTCGGTAGAAAAAGAAAGGGAGAATTATCCTTGATAATTGTAAAGCTCGGAGGCTCTGTCATTACCGACAAGGAGACGCTTAGAAGCTTCAGGAGATTGGCGTGCATGCGGCTCTGCAAGGAGCTGAGAGCCGCGAGGAACGACATGATACTCGTCCATGGCGCAGGATCGTTCGGGCATATTCTCGCCTCGAGAGCTGGACTTCAATTCGGTGTCGAAAAGGGTGATCTGAAGAAGCTGAAGGCTGTCGCCAAGGTCCATCAGGACGTCCGTGAGTTGAACTCGAAAGTCCTCGACTGTCTTGGGAAGAACAGGATGAAAGGTTTTTCGATTCCTCCATACACTGTCGCATCATTCGCCTCGGGCAAAATGATCGATTTTTGTCCTGACAATTTCGAAAGACTGATGGATAATAACATGTTGCCAGTATCATTCGGCGATGTTGTCCCGGACAGGGATATCACCTTTTCGATTTGCTCGGGCGATTTGATCATGCTTGCGCTCGCGGAACATTTTAGGCCAGAGAAAGTGATATTTGTCGCCGATGTTGACGGTGTGTTCGACAAGGACCCTAAGAGATACAAGAAGGCGAAGCTCATCCCGACGATTTCTTCTTCAAATATCGGTGACATATCCGCCGGGACAAGAAACAAAGATGTCACCGGCGCGATGAAAAACAAGCTGACCAGAATGATAGAAATATCTCGTCACTGCGAAAATTGTATCATCCTGAATGGGAATGTGGCTGGCAGGCTGAAAGATGCCATAGAGGGCAAGGATGTTCCGTGCACCAAGGTGGTCGCATGAACAATGCTGAGATGACCGAGAAGCGGAAATCAGACCATGTGGAGATATGCTCGACAAAGGATGTATCGTCGCGATGGAATTTCTGGGATGATATTCATCTTGTGCATACTGCCACCCCTGAGTTGGATTTTGATAGGATATCGACAGAACTCAGGATTTTTGGCAAGACCCTCGCTTTCCCGATCGTCATAGCGGGCATGACGGGCGGATATCAATCGGGCGAGAGGATAAACATGAATCTTGCTAAGGCGGCCTCGGATAATCAGATCGGTATGGGTGTAGGAAGCCAGCGAGCAGCTTTAGAGAACCCTGCTCTCGCGAGGACATTCGCAGTGCTGAAGGAATATGACATCCCTCTGAAGATCGCGAACATCGGGGCGCCACAATTGGTCGAAGCTGGAAATTATCGGAAAGCGTCGGACATGCTCAATGATGCGATGGAGATGATCGACGCAGACCTCATCGCAATTCATCTGAATTATCTCCAGGAGGCCGTCCAGCCCGAGGGGGAAAAGAACGCAAAGGGAGTAATGGCAATGGTCCGAGACCTCGCAACAGACTTTCCGTTGCTCGTCAAGGAGACGGGAGCGGGATTGTCCCTCGCTCTCATCAAAACCCTCTCGAAGATGAAGATAAAGGGAGTAGATGTAGGCGGCCTCAGTGGGACAAGCTTCTCCGCAGTGGAATTCTATCGAGCGCAGGAGGTCGGCGACCATCTCAGAGCCCGCCTGGGGAGGACGTTCTGGAATTGGGGTATACCCACACCAGTATCTGCAGCAGTCGCATCTCTGTATTTTCCGACTATTGCGACGGGAGGTATAAGGAGCGGTTTGGATGTCGCAAAAGCCATCGCGATCGGAGCGACATGCGCAGGAATAGCGAACAGAATGCTCCTTCCCGCGCTCGAGAGCGCGGATGCCACAGAATCGGAATTGAAAAGCATCATTGAAGAATTGATGGTATCGATGTTCCTGACGGGATCGGAAAATGTAAAATCATTGTCAAACCACTCGCCGCTCGTGCTCAGCCCGACAAAGGATTGGCTAGAGCATATCATGGGCGAAGGGATCTGAGGTCATTCCTATGGACTTCAAACAGGTGTTCGGTGAAAGGATCAAAGCGATAAACCGCGAGCTTGAACTGTCAATATCCTCCATCGAAAATGACAGGCTGAGAGACGCGATGCTGCATTATCCGAAGGCTGGCGGGAAGCGTCTCCGGCCGATAGTTACTATGCTTGTCGCGGATGCGATAAGCAAGAGCGGAAACACCGCGATGCCCTTCGGGATTGCCTTGGAAATGGTGCACAACTTCACGCTCGTTCATGATGATGTAATGGATCAGGATGAGACTAGGAGAGGCCTGAAGACTGTCCATAAAGCCTACGGCATGCCTGAGGCGATTCTTGCGGGGGACGCCCTTTTCGCAAAAGCTTTCGAGATTGTGGGCGGCATGGACATTGATGGCGACAGAAAGAGCCAGCTTACGTCCCTACTCGCAAGAGCGGTAATATTATTGGCCGAAGGGCAGCAGATGGATATGGATTTCGAGAAGCTCGAGAAGGTCGCATCCGAACAGTACATGAAGATGATCGAGAGGAAGACAGCGGTCCTTTACTCCGCTGCCGCACAGGGTGGCGCGATAACTGCGGGAGCGCCCGAGCCGCTTCAGGAGGACATGTTTGAGTTCGGAAGGCTGATGGGCCTGGCTTTCCAGATTTGGGACGACGTCCTGGATCTTCGGGCGGATGAGAAGCTCCTCGGAAAACCCGTCGGGAGCGATATCAGGAACGGCAAGAAGACGCTCATCATGATCTATGCGATCGAGACGCTCGAGGAGAAGAAG
Source organism: Thermoplasmata archaeon (assembly GCA_029858465.1). GTDB lineage: Archaea > Thermoplasmatota > Thermoplasmata > UBA10834 > DTMW01 > JAOUEZ01. Next base: position 3,295 of record JAOUEZ010000078.1, read on the forward strand.
GTCGAAAGACTTCTGCAGATTCTCGGGAAGAAGAATGCAATAGACGCAGAGGTCAATGAGGCGATATCTCTTCTTGACGATGCCGGCGCAATAGATAGAGCCGAGAGGATCGCCTCGGAGATGATCGCGAAGGCGAAGATGCTTCTCGACGACCTCCCCGGCAATGAGGATCGTAAGCTTCTGAAAGAACTCACTGATTTCATGATCAAACGAGATATGTGATTTCTGTCCCATCAGGTGATGCAATGGCAGTTCTGAGGAGAGGCGCCGAGGCGGAACTACATGACGGGAAATGGCTAGATAGAGATGTGATAATCAAGAGACGAGTTCCGAAAGGATACAGGCATCCCGATCTCGATTCAAAGATACGGGCGCAGAGAACCAAGAACGAGACCAGGCTCATGGTCGATGCGCGGTCAAAGGGCATATCTGTGCCGATAATCTACGACATCAATCTATCTTCCGCGGAGATCACAATGGAACGGATTTTCGGACCTCGGATAAAGGATTTGTTCAACGAATTGCCAGAGGAGAAGGCGAAAGAACTTGCGTATGACATTGGGAAGTTGGCTGCGACATTGCATTCGAACGATATTGTACATGGCGACCTCACGACTTCGAATATGCTGATGAGAGAGGACGGCAGGATATGCGTCATCGATTTCTCGCTCGGAGAGAAGACTGACTCGATCGAAAAGAAAGGGGTCGACCTCCATCTCCTTTTCGAGGCTTTTCATTCGGCCCATTATATGCGCGAGCACCTGCTGAAAGATGTGAAGACTGCGTACAAGGAACATTATAAGGAAGCGGAAAAGATTATCCAGCGAGTCAAAGAGATCGAGAAGAGAGGGAGATACACTTGAAGATATCCCTGGTCACGACCAACAGGGGAAAATTCGCGGAGATTGGGGCGATGATTCGCGAGAAGGGATACGAGGTCGAGCACATCCCTGTCGCCTACCCTGAGATGCAGGCGGAATCGCTCGAGATGGTCGTTCTGCAAGGCCTTGAATGGCTCATGGAAAAGTACAACAGGCCATTGCTCGTGGATGATTCGGGACTCTTCGTCGATTGCCTTGGTGGCTTCCCGGGGGTCTACAGCGCCTACGTCTACCATACGATAGGATGCGATGGGATATTGAGCCTGATGCAAGGTATTCAGAACAGAGAAGCGCATTTCGCGTGTTGCCTCGGCTTCATCGAACCGAGCAAGGAAGCGCATCTCTTCATTGGAACTTCTAATGGGACGATATCGACTAAAAAGATAGGGGATGAGGGCTTCGGCTTCGATCCAATATTCGTTCCGGTTGGATATGACAACACCTTCGCCGAACTCCCTATGGACGTCAAGAACAATATTTCTCACAGGGGGGCGGCATTCAAGAAGTTCTTCGAATATCTGAAAACAGAACATCAAGAGTAAAATCTTCGGAACATATATGAGGTTTAAAAATAGGAAGTGAAAAAATTGGGATTCAGGGTTGCAGTCACAGGTTGCGCCGGCTTCATCGGCAGCCACCTCGTAGACGATCTTCTCGATGGAGGAGTCGAGGTCATCGGCATCGACAATCTCAGCTCCGGGAGCATGGCGAACCTCGCGTCGTCCAAAGATGACGAGGATTTCACTTTCATTAAAGGCGATATACTCTCGGAGGAGGATCTCGAGGAAGCGTTGACCGATGTGGATACAGTCTATCATCTCGCGGCTAATCCTGATGTCCGCGCTGGCGTTACTGATACACAGACGCATCTGAATCAGAACATCCTCGGAACATTCAATGTGCTGGAGATGATGCGAAAAAAGAAAATCAAGACAATCTCCTTCACATCCACATCGACCATCTATGGCGAGGCGAGCAAGATCCCAACGCCGGAGAATTACGGTCCTCTTGTGCCAATTTCGCTCTACGGTTCTTCCAAGCTCGCCTGTGAGGCGATGATATCCAGCTACTGCTATTTATTCAACATGAGATCGTTCGTATTCAGGTTCGCGAACGTCGTCGGGGCGAGGAGCGGACACGGAGTGATTCACGACTTCATATCTAAACTTGAAAAGGACAATTCAAGACTTGAGATTCTTGGCGTTTCTCCGGGCACGCTCAAATCCTATTGCCATATATCTGATTGTATCGCCGCGATACTGATTGTCGAGAAGACCTGCAACGAGACGGTCGGGATTTACAACATCGGGTCGCGGGACGTTCTAGATGTGAAATCGATTGCAGATATTGTCTGCAGAGCGATGAACCTCGACAAGGTAAAATATGTCTGGACCGGCGGCGTGGACGGCGGTCGGGGATGGCCCGGCGATGTCAAGAAAATGCAGCTCTCGATAGAGAAGATAATATCCGAAGGCTGGAAACCTATGATGAGCAGCGAGCAGTCCGTCAGAATGGCGGCAAGAGAGCTCATCAGGGAAAAGTTCGGCTGATTTTCTTGCTGGCATCAATCACCATCAGGAATAAATATCGGAGTCTGTGTAACCGAGGATTGTCAAACCAGCATCCTGAGCGGGGTAGTGGTCTAGCTTGGTTAATGATTCGTGCTTTGGGAGCATGAGGCCGTCGGTTCAAATCCGACCTACCCCACTTTCAAAATCCAGCTTATTCTCCAGTTTGCTTTAAATACCCAGCATTAAAGACACTTTATTCATTTTCAATTTTGAATATGAGAGTATGTTTGTTAAATAGCTGGCAGTACAAAAATCCCTCTTCGAAGCCGATTCGAATGGCTGCCGCAGTCGATACTATCGATGCATTGGTAAGCAAGCATGAGGAGTGGATACTATAGAGGAATCTCGGCGAGCATATAAACACAAGTTCCGATGCCCTGCATGTCAACAGCCGGTGCGCTCTCGATCCGGCTCCTGCGAATTTTGTAAGGTGATGTTCAATGAAAATACATACTTCGTTTGTCCGAATTGCAATGCTCTCGTC
>JAOUEZ010000079.1 GCA_029858465.1 Thermoplasmata archaeon
ATCTCTGCATCGGAGAGCAACATGCAAACTACCAGGAATCTTCCACAAATCAATATTTTGTGAACCCATCTACAGTCTTCTTGTCCAGCCTTTTGACCAGCTCGACAACGAGCCTGACACAGTTCTCAAGATCGTTAATGCTGAAGACTCCGACATGGGAGTGTATATGCCTCGTCGGTACACCCAGCACGACGCTTGGGCAACCTATGTGTGAAATGTGTATTACTCCTGCGTCTGTTCCACCTCTCGCGATTGTGGACAGCTGATAGGGTATCTTAGCCCGTTCTGCCGTCTTAATGATGAATTCCACAAGACCTTGGTTTGGTATCATGGACGAATCGTATGTTGTCAATGACAGGCCGTCACCCATCTTTGTCGGAGCCTGATGCGGCTCGATGCCTGGGACATCGCCTGAGATGTCGACCTCGAGCGTGAGGCAGACATCGGGTTTGATCATGTATCCTGTCGTTCTCGCTCCTCTCAGTCCAACCTCCTCCTGAACTGTAGCGGCGCCGACGACTGTGTTCGGGTGCTTGATCTTGTTGACCGACAGTCTCTTGACAACCTCTGAAGCGACAAAAGCCCCTACCCTGTCGTCGAAGGCCTTGCCAAAGCAGATGGTCTCTTTGCCCTTTGCCTTTCCTTCCTTGATTTTCTTCTTCTCCAACATTGAGAAATTCGATATTGGAGCGATGGGATTTCCAATCCTTATCCCCATTGCCTTTGCCTCATCCTCGTTCGATGCTCCGACGTCTATGAACATCATGTCCTTCTTGATGACTTTGGATCTCTCCTCTTCCGTCAACAGGTGCGGAGGCTTGGCCGCGATGAGTCCGTCGACATCTCCTTTTTCCGTCCTGATCCTAACCCTCTGCCCAAGCAAGACCTGGTCGAACCAGCCTCCCAGCGGGTTGAATGTGACGTATCCGAGTTTATTGATACCGGAAACGATGAATCCTACTTCGTCCACATGTCCGGGCAACAATATGATTGGAGAGTCGGAAGAGCCTTTTTTGATGAATTGCAGTGAGCCGAGCTTGTCTAATGATATCTTGTCCGAATATGGCTTCACGTAATCTCTTACGATTTTCAGTGCTTCGCGCTCAAAGCCAGAAGGCCCGAAGCAGTTAGTCAGCTTTTCCAAGAACGCTTTCGATTCTTTTTCCATTCGGGTTACCCCCAATCGATTGAGTTGGGAGAGAGATATATGGGTTAAATAAGCTTCTGACTCTATCATAATCCGCTTTGAGGGACGGACGGAGATGAAGCTCAGGACGCACCTGGCAATTGGAGCAGGAGTTTCATCGCTTCTTGCGTCATTCCTCATCTCTAATATGGACAGCTTCACCGCACTGGTATTTTTTGCCGCGGTCGCGTCGCTCCTGCCCGATATCGATAGCCTGTTCTCCCCGCTCTTTCAGAATGCGCATAGATCGCCTCTGAGTCATAGCCTTGTAGGGTCCGTGTTGCTCTCATCTTTAATCGTCGCAGCCACAATCGTCATCGAGCAGATTGCGCAAGTGTCGTTGACGGGGACGGATTATCTGGTAATTCTTTCCGTGTGCCTTGCGTCATGTATTTCTCATCCTCTGCTCGATTCCCTGACCATCAAGGGAGTCGTGCTCCTCTGGCCGTTTTCCAGGAGACGATACCGAGGCTCGGTGAGGTACGACAATGTGATTGTCAATTCCTTCCTGGTGTTCTTAGGCCTGGCCCTTTTCACAATAGCCCTTATGAGACTCACCGGTTACTTATTCTGAAGGTTTCGAAACTCAACTTATAAATGCAACTAGAAAAATCTGTAGTGACGGTGTATCGATTGACAGAAATTCCGAAGGATTTGAAATACACAAGGACACACGAATGGATAAAGGTTACTGGCTCGAATGCCAAGATCGGTATCACCGACTACGCGCAGGGGGAGCTGCACGAGATAGTATATGTAGAGATACCCGAGGTCGGAAGAGAGGTCTCGAAGGGCGGGGAGTTCGCCGCAGTAGAATCCGTGAAAGCCCGTTCGGAGATAATCTCCCCAGTGAGCGGCAAGGTCGTCAATGCGAACTTGTCACTTGTAGAGGGGGACGAGCCGGCCAAACCCGAGCTCATCAACGAGGACCCATATGGAAAGGGATGGATTGCAGAGATAGAAATCTCGAGCCAGGATGAATTAAGCGATCTTCTGTCGGCGGAGGAATATCTCAAGTTCATAGAATCAAAGAAATGATGCTCCCGCACTCTTAATTTATCTAATTGCGATTATGAACCGTCGATGCAATCATAAGGAGAGGAGTGAAACTTGAACGTGATCAGTGCCTGCACGAGAGATTGTTACGATTGCTGCAGCATCATCACGAGGGTCAAGGAGGGGGAGATTACAAGCATCGAGGGAAACCGCAGGCATCCAGTCACACAGGGCGTCGTGTGCCAGAGACTTCGACTCTTCGCAAAGAATGTCAGGTCCGATCATCGATTGAAGAGCCCTTTGAAACGTGAAGGTCCAAAGTGCTCAGGATCATTTTTCGAGATCGATTGGGATAGCGCGATGAAGGAGATCGCCGACCATATGAAATCATCGGCCAGGACAAATGGATCTTCGTCGGTCGCTCTGTACGACTCAGGCGGCAACATGGGTTTGATCGCTGCCAATTTCCCCCACAGGCTGATGAACGCAATAAACGGCTCAATAGCAGCCAAGACCATTTGCTCCGCCGCCGGAAAAGAAGCGCTAAAATGCAATTTCGGTAGTTTCTACGGATATCCTGCCGAGGAGATTCCGAAGGCGAGGCTCATCGTGCTATGGGGAATAAATTCCAAATGGACGAACATTCACGGATCTATGCTTGTCCAGAAGGCTAAGAAGAACGGCGCGTCGATATGGGTTATCGATCCGATAAAGACAAAAACCGCCGAACTTGGAAGGCATCTTCAGATCAAGCCTGGGACGGATGCAGTTCTCGCTCTCACGATAATCAATCAGATAATCGAGAATAACATGCACGACTCGCTCTTCGTAAGCGAGAACATGACAGGCTTCGAGAACCTCATCGAGGTATCGAAGAAATATGACAGCAAGAGGGCGGCCGAGCTGACGGGGCTGAAGATATCGGACATTATCACGCTCGCAGCGGAGTTCGTATCGCTTCGACCATGTGTCATACAGATTGGATTTGGGATGCAGAGGCAGAGAAACGGCGGAGAAATGATAAGGACGATATCATTGATACCGTCGATTCTGGGACAGCACCGTGGGTTTCTGTATGCCAACGGCGGATCCGACTTCGATATGGCCTATCTCCGCGGGACTAATCTTCGGACCTCCAATGAGGCCTCGTTCAATCCATTGGAACTGCCGATCCTCCTGCGAGAAGGGCATATCAAGACCTTGTTGGTGATCAATTCCAATCCGCTCGCCTCTCTCCCGAACCAGAACGATCTGAGAAAGGCGATAATGGAGTGCGACGCAACAATAGTGACGCATGATCTTTTCATGACGGACACTGCGGACTTCAGCGATTATGTCCTCCCTGCCACATCCATGTTCGAGCAGCTGGACATCGTCCCATCCTATTTCCATGATTATATCAACCTTAACGAGAGGGCCATAGCCCCGGTCGGCCAATCGAAAAGCAATGCGGATTTCTTCAAGGCTCTCGCGAGAGGTCTCGGCCTAAGGATGAAACAGCTCTACGAGAACGAGGAGGCGATGATCGAACATCTTCTGAAGACCAGCTCAAGGCTGAAGACCAGCCTTTCGGCAATGAGGAAACAGGGCTTTGTGCGTCCCAGAGCACTTCCGCTGAACAGATATCCGACACCCTCAGGAAAGATCGAGATATTTTCGCAAGTTGCGGCTGACAAGGGTCTCCTCCCTCTGCCTGGACATTATCCGATAATCGGAACCTCTCCTTTCCAGCTTTTGTCACCTGAGACTTTTGAGATGAACCATTCCTCTTATCATTTGATAACGCCCAACATAAGTCAAAAACTTCTGATGAATCCGAAAGATGCGGAGTCGCTCTCCATTAAGAACGGGCAGGAGGCGGTTATCGATAACCAGCACGGCTCGATTGTCTTGCCTGTCGAGATCACAGATAAAGTGCCAGAGAAAATCGTGGTCTCCTACATTGGATTCTGGCCGAAGCTCTCCGGAGGCAAGAACGTGAATTTCGTGACCTCCGACTATATACAGAAATTCGGGAACAATTCGGCTTATCAATCGACCTTCGTAAATGTCAGGCCCGCGTGATGCAGTATCGCCGTTCAACCTGTGAAGAATTCGTTGTGTATCGCCCTGATGGTCTTCTGAACATCCTTCTTATCGACCGTGAAATGGTATGCGACCGTCGACGCCCCTGCCGAGATAAGGTCGATGTTCACACCCTGATTCGCGATCGCATTGAAGACTCTCGCAGCAACACCTCTGGTCGATCCGAGACCGGCTCCGACGACGCATACTAGTGCAGAGTTCTCGTGTATTTCGATCCGTTCATAATACCCTCCGAGGATGTGCTCGAGCGTCTTCTTGGCCATATGGACGTCCCCCTCCTCGAGAAGCATAGCAACGCATGTCTGTGATGTTGTCGCAGAATAGATGTTGACGTTCGCTTCCGCGAGAGCTTGGGTAATGTCTGCTAAAAATCCTTCTTTGTATCCCGCACCCGTGCCGAAGACTTTTATCGTCGCTATTTTCTTGAGGAATGATACGCTCTTTAAGATACTCTTCTTGGTCGATGTATCGTTGCAGATTATCGTTCCGGGGTCGTCCGGCCTCGTCACATTCCTGACAGCGATCGGAATCTTCTTTTGCAACACTGGGAAGACAGCTCGAGGATGCAGGACCTGCGCTCCGAAATATGCCAGCTCGGCGGCCTCCTCATACGAGAGCCTGTCTACCTGTTTTGCCTCCGGTACCATCTTCGGGTCCGCCGTCATGAAGCCATCGACATCCTTCCAAATCTCGACGACGGATGCATTACAACTTCTCGCCAGGACCGATGCACTGTAATCCGTGCCGCTCCTCCCAAATGTCGTCACGTGCCCGTTCTTCGATATCCCGAAGAATCCTGTTACCACGGGGGTCACGCCCGCCTTGAGAAGCGCGTGGATCTTCGGCCCGACGGACTTCTCGCATTCGTTCATGTCAGCCGTTGCATTCCCGTGCACGCCATCGGTTATTATTCCGATCTCGTCCGAATTGAAATTAGATGCGTTGATCCCTCGCGCCTTCAATCTCGAGGCAAGAATGACCACTGAGAGTCTCTCGCCCATGCTAATGATCATGTCCCTGGTCCGAGGGGTGATCTCCTCCGTGTAGCTTACGCCATAGAGAAGGCTCGAAAGCTTTCTGAGACGAGTGTCGAGAGCCTCCGTCGCCTCTTTCAACAATTGTTCATTTCCCTCCGGGAGCAGTTTGACATGATTTTTCCTGAGTTCCTCGACGAACGCGTCGATCTCCTCATCCTTGTGAAAGCTTGAAATGAAGTCTATCAGTTGGTTTGTAATCCCAGCTACGGCTGAGAGTGTAATCACTTTGTCCTCTTTCTCCTTCTCGATGACCTCTTCTACCTTGGTGATCATCGCGCTGTTTGCGACGCATGTCCCACCGAACTTCATCACTTTCATATTCTATCAACCTCTGACTCTGTCAATGGTGTGAGATCGAAGCTCGAAAATCCGAATGCACGGTAATATTGTTCTTAGATCTTACTCCTTGTATCATCCGCGGTATTTCTCCCATGGTTCCTATTCTTTCTCCGACAATCGCCATCGCCCATATGACATCTTCTATGCCTCTCATCGCTTCAAGAGCGGCGATCATCGATTCTTCATCTTTGCAGGAATTTCCCAAAGACGTCGCGAGCGCATCTGCAAGTATCGGATTATGCGCCATAACTGAGGCGGCTTCGGCAAGGCCGAAGCTGATAGAATGCCCGAATACTCCTGAGGATGTGCAGAGACCGACTATTCTGCCGGAAGTCGGAGGCAGCTGGAAGGCGGGGACCAAGTCGGATTCTATCTGATCCAAAATGCCTACGCTCACCGGTCGCTCCAAGATCATCGCGATATCTCCTCCGTTGTCAACGATGCAATGGCTCGATCCCGCTTCGGTTGCACCCTTGAGACCTGCGAGAGCGACTGCACCTGCAACCGAAGCCATAGGACCGACATTGGCTTTAGTTGACGCCTCGCACATACTCCTGATT
>JAOUEZ010000080.1 GCA_029858465.1 Thermoplasmata archaeon
GCGACGACCGCTCTCTCGGAGAGAATCTCTTTCGGAATCGTCTCCAATTCGGCCTCTGCCAGGACGAAGACGAAATTCTTGCCGCGCTCAGGTGATGATCTCATGCAGCAGTCCCTTCTCGACCCCTAATTTGATCTCCTGGGCGATCCGCCTGCCGGTCGAAAGGCCAGGCTGAATGAGATCGGAATAAGAGGAGCCGCTTATGTAGGGGTTTGTCCCCGCGACGATCCTCGCTGAGACTTCGAACACGACGACATCGAGCTGGTCAGTCACGATTGATTCTATGCAGAACGGGCCGATAAGTCCGCCGAAAAGATTGAACGAACTCTCTATGATCCTTTCGCCCAAATCGAAAAATTTCGGCAGAAGCGATTCCCTTGCGACTATCGGGACATTCCCGGTCACGACGAAAGTCGGAAAGAAACCGTGCCGCTTCAATTCCTCAACCGAGCCGAGCTTGTACATCTCATCTATGTTCGACTCATCGCGCCTGTCCATCGAGAGGAGCTCTAGGACCCCTTTGCTGAGCTTGTACCCCTCTGTCTTGATTGGGGAGTAGAAGAAATGGACATAGTATCTTGTCCCGAGGACGTACTCCTGGATATGATACTTCTTGGCATGCTCCAGCCCCATCTTGAATTCCGGGTAATCCTTCGCGATGAAAAAGCCCCGACCGCCCTTTGCGCCGTGATATTTTACCAACACGGGGCGATCGATCTTCTGAGCGTCTGATATGATCCTGGGCATCTTGACGCCTGCGGAGGTAAGCCATTCCCTCTCCTTCTCCCGATCGGCCTCCCAATCCAAGACCATCCTGTTCCCGAATGAAGGGACCTCCCATGACTCGAATATTGCAGGGGTCATGTATTCTACGAATGATCCGTGTGGTACGACTATCACATTCTGCTCGATCAGATAGTCTGTCATGTCTATGAGTTGAGCATAGCTATCGACATAGAGGAAGTCGTCCGGTTTGGCCGCGGGAAAGGCATCGTACATCTTCGTCTTCTGCTGGACGGATATTCCGAGAGTTCTGAACCCCTCCAATTTTGCGCCGTGGAAAATCTGCAGAGAGGTATGGCTGCAGCCGGTTGCAATCGTGATATTCTTCTTGTCGTAAGAATCCAAAATTCGCCGTATCTTATCCTTCGAAACCATTATGCGCGAATCAGGTTTTTCGACTTAAAGATTCTTCTGCTATCCGCTTTTTTCTAGCGTTTATCGCGACAATCTGATGGAGACGGGGGTGGCATCTATATATAGGTTTAAGGCATTGCTTAACCTATATATCATGAAGAGGCGACAGAAGATGAGGATCTCCTGTTCCGGCTGTGGCAAGAAGGCGAAAAAGATCGATCAATTGGGGCTATGCTCGGAATGCGGAGGCATGATCACCGTCCATTACGACTTGGAGAGGATGAGGGATAAGCCGAAGGAGAGTTTTTTCCATGGCACGGGTGTCTGGAGATATTGTTCGTTGCTCCCCTTGAGCTCGACCGATTCTCCGGTCTCATTGGGCGAGGGAGGGACTTCACTGCTCAGGTCTCAGAGGCTCGGAGAGATCCTCGGCATGAGTAAGCTCCACCTCAAGAATGAGACGACAAACCCGACAGGATCTTTCGTGGATAGGGGCACTACCATCGAGATGACCCATGCAAGAGACCTTGGATATCGTTCGATCGCCTGCGCCCTTTCGGGCAACTTATCAGCGTCGGTAGCGGCCTATGCTGCGAGGGCGGGGATGTCCTCAGAAGCTTTGCTTCTTCCAAGCATAGATCTGGCCAAGCTGTATCAAATAGTCGCGTACGGCGCGAAAATCTCACAGGTCAAGAATCAAACCGAGGCTGAGAGAAAGCTTATCGCGATGGGGGAAGAGGTCCATTGTATCACATCGCAGAGCCCATTTTTTCTCGAGGGGATCAAGACGACCGGCATAGAGATGCTCGAACAAATGAACTGGCATCCTCCGGACAGAATAATTGTTTCGATAGGGAGCGGTGCGCACCTCATGATGATCTGGAAGGCCATGAAGGAGCTGGAGGAGATAGGACTGATAAACGCCTCGAGGGTAAAGATGACTGGAGTGCAGATGACCGGTTGTGCTCCCATTGTCGAGGCGCTCGGGAAGAAGAAACAGGCATCCCGCGATGAAAATAGCGTGCATCTCGCGAGAGAGATCGCGATACATCACCCTCACATGACGGAGCGGGTCATTGAGGCGATCAAGGACAGCGGAGGCACTGCAATAGCCGTAGAGGAGAGGGAGATAATAGATGCGGTCCAGCTGCTGGCGAGAGCTGAGGGGATATTCGCCGAGCCTGCCGCAGCGGCGACAATCGCTGGGCTCAAGAATCTCTTGGAAGAGAGGACCGTCGAGAGAAACGAGAGAGTCATATGTGTCATCACAGGCACAGGATTGAAGGAACCTGTCACTTCCGCGAGAGCGCTGAGGAGATTCGCAGGGTCGAGAAAGACCGCGATCAAGATGGAGAAGAGGATCGAGATGCTCGATTTGGGTGAAACAAAGGAATCGATCCTTCATCTTCTGAAGGCGAAGGATGATTACGGATACGGCATCTGGAAGGGGCTGAAGCAGGAGGAAAATATCCAGATATCAGTCGTCAGCGTGTACCAGCATATATCCGAACTGGAAGCCGCAGATCTCGTGAGGAAGGATAGGATCGAGAGCTCGCCCAAGAGGAGGAACCGGGTGCTATACTCATTGACCCCCAGGGGAAAGAGATATCTGGCCAGCAGAACCGACATTGAAAAATAAGACGGTCATCGGAGACGATCACTCGAACCAGTTCTCGATCAGCATGCTGAACTCGCCGTCCGTGACAGGCATGAAATCGTCATCGACATACATGTCCAAAAGCACCGAATAATTCATTATCTTGTCTCCGGACTCGAGGGCGATGAGCATATTGCCCCCCTCTCGCTTGCAGGTCAGGACAAGCATTTCGCCGAACCCGAGGTCATACTCGAGGACGAACTCGCCCTCGACAGGGCCGAACTCAGGATCGTTTCTCAGGCTGATGGACATTGGAATCACATCGAAATTGGTCACCAATGTCTCATGGAGCTTCACGACGAAAATGATCTCCTTGTCAAGGGATATCATCTCCTCCCCATGGTGCCCCTCTTCTTCATTTCTCATCGCCCATTACCTTTGAACAGGACATCGGATGATGCAGAAATATGTTTCCTTCTTTTCATGCGAGACGCAGGTCAGCTGAAGAGATTGATGCCTAATGCGTAGAACAATAGTCCGAGTAGCGATGCTCTATTGATGCCGGCCAGGAAATTCGTCAGAGTGAAGAATCTAAGGCTCATCGCCTTGCCTTCCTTGTTGAGCAGCGAGAAGATGTATAGTGGAACAGTATCGGTCATGATCGGTATCGACAAAATGACATACAGGGCGAGATAACCGTATCTCTCGACAAACGCTTCGCTCTTCGTTACGAACCATTTGAACCATTTGAATCTCGACCACGAACGGATCTTCGGCTCGAGCTTCAGCCCTATCCCGAAGACCGCCATGCTCCCGACCGCTTTTCCAGCTCCGAGGACAAGCGATTTCAACCAGAAGGGGACCAACGGATTCCATATCAGTCCGATCTCCACAGGGATCGGAAGAACTATCGCGACTGCAATCGAGAACAGGAAGAGTATCAGAAGGTAGATCAGCGGGTCGGTCTGATAGTCCCAGAGGAATTGCAGCAGGTCCATGGAATCCGCTGTTTCTTGAAGAGTGGCAGTTGTACTTCAAGTTTCGTCTAAACATGTTGATAGAACGATTTGCAAAGCACTCAATTCGCATCGATAATAGCTCAGCCAGAAAATTAAAATCTGACAGAAATAATATCATAAGATATTTATTCTGGGAACTTCATCACCAATTTGGGATGCGTTATGGCCAAGACTGATAGCAAGAGCGGTGACTGGTTCACAGAGCTCGATGAGGAACTCGAAAAAAAGACGATTGATATTATGAAAGAGGTAACAGAGCAGAGTACTCACAGATCAGATCTCAATAGGACCTTGGTCGAGGATTTCTGGAAGATTTGGATCAGATTCAACAAGATCAATGTGCATCTCACCATAGAGCCAGAGTACTCATCTTTTGCGCATTTCGATGAGTTCCCCAATGTATGGAGGATGAAGGAGGAATTTGATTTCTCCGCGCTCAATCATTTTTCGCTCACGGACCGCACGCAGGATCAGGGCAGGGTAGGAGATTCCCTCAAGGTCTGGTATTACGCCGTTGACACCAAGATCCACATCAGGATGGTGTTCGAGTACTGCGAGGGAGAGCACTACTACAAGTACGCGGGCTGGAAGAGGATATTCAGCCAATATGTGCTGTACGATGCCGCTGCGGACAATGTGAACATGCAGAAGCTCCACGACATACTCTCAGACGTCGTCAAGACCTGGTACGAATCACACCTCAGAAGGGAGAGAGACATCATTCTCAAGCACCTGAAGGACAAGTATCAGAAGGGCGAGACATTCACGCAGTGAACCTCCCGCAATCTCTTTTTTCTCGTTCGCAGTTATCCAGGTTGACCGATCATGCAATTCGATTTCGATAGGATAGCGGATGTCTTCGACAGCACCAGAACGTCAGATCCGCGGCTGATCGACTCGGTCGCGAAAGGCATCGCCGACCTCCTTGGAGAAGGGAGCAAGCTGCTTGACATAGGTACGGGGACAGGCAGATTTCTTTCCGCGATCGAGAAAAACGACGTGGATGGATATGGGCTCGATCTATCCAGAAATATGCTGATGAAGGCGAGAGAGAAGGGGATCATCAACCTGGTTCAGGGTAATGCCACGAAGCTGCCTTTTCAGGACAGGAGATTCGATGGCGTTCTCATGACAAGCCTTCTGCATCTCGTCGACGATTGGAAAGAAGTGATTCGCGAGGCATGCAGGGTCTCGAATCGGGCGGTAATCTCAATAGATGTAGGGCGGAAGCCTCTCAATCCATTCCTCATCTTCAAGGAGATCATGAGAGAGAGGGGGTTCGATGTCCCCCAGAAGGGTCCGTACGAGACCGACCTGTCAAAGGAATGTCGCCCGAATAAGTCGATCGATCTCATCAGATACCAAGAGATCTTGGACAGAGAGGATATGCTTGCGAAATATGAACAAAAATCTTTCACATTTCAATCGAGCCTCACAGCCGAAGAGAATCATTCATGCGTCGAGGAGATGAGGCGGAGGTTCGAAGACGAAAAGATCCTCATAGATTGGGACGTATCGCTCTTGGTCTGGACCCCTGAGGAGCTGATCGAACAACTTGCAGGGACTACTTTCTGCTACCCGTATTGAACAACCTTTAAGGCCTGTACTGCATCATGTTGACAGAAAGACCGGTCGCATACATGTAATGGCAGCGACCCGAAGGAGGTAATCGTATGAAGGACGAAGATCTGTCCCCACACGTCGACGAAATAATGGAGGCTGTTGGGGATAAAGTATCTAGAGAGGAGATTTTTACAGAGCTAAACAAGTACATAACAGTGTTCAGACTGAACATGCAGATGGCGAAAAGAGCTATCGTGAAGAGATACGGGGGAGCATCTGAGACATTCCCTATATCGAACCAGAAGAAACTCGAACAGATAGCCCCCGGCGAGATGAGCGTGAATTTCATTGGAAAGATACTCAGCGTCAACGAGAAGGAAATCGAGAGCAAGGGTGTACGAAAGAGGATATATTATGGGCTTATAGGCGACGAGACAGCAGTTCTGTCTTTCACCGTCTGGGAGATTTCTGACCTGAATCTGGAAAAGGGATCCACGATATCAGTCAGGAACGCATACACGACCGAATACCAAGGCAGGGTGCAGCTGAACTTCGGCGCAAGGACCGGGATAAAGAAGGATGAGAGCACCGAGATACGCGTCGACGAGATACCATCCGCCCCAGCGAAGCCCACGAAGATTGGCGAAATCAGGGCGGATTCGGGAAGAGTAGAGGTCACCGGACGCATACTTACAATTGAGAAAAAGATAATCGGCGGTGAAAAAGGACCGCGTGAGATATTCACAGGGATGATCGGAGATGATTCCGGCAGAATCAGGTTCA
>JAOUEZ010000081.1 GCA_029858465.1 Thermoplasmata archaeon
CACAGGGGAGGTCACGATCGAGGCGATATCCCCAGGGCTCGTCATCGGAAAGCAGGGAGCCGTCCTGAACGAGATCAAGAAGGATATCGGATGGGCGCCGAAGGTATCGAGGGCGCCCCCGATCGCCTCAAAGACTGTCTCAGAAATCAGGAACTATCTGAGGCATGTCGACGACGAGCGGAAGGCTTTCCTCCGAAAGGTCGGACGAAGGCTGGCGAGGCCAAGGATCAATGATGAGACCTGGCTTAGGATCACCTCACTAGGCGGATACCGTGAGGTGGGGAGGAGCGCGACGCTGATAACGACCAGGGAGAGCAAAATACTGGTCGACTGCGGGGTCTCTGTATCGAGCGACGAGGAAGGAATGAATCCTTACTTCAACGCTCCAGAACTACTACCCATGGACTCGATAGACGCGGTCATTATTACTCACGCTCATCTCGATCACTCCGGCCTGGTGCCCGCACTGTTCAAGTACGGGTACGATGGACCGGTCTATTGCACGCCTCCAACGAGAGATCTCATGTCGCTTCTCCAGATAGATTACATCAAGGTCTCCTTCGGCGAGGGGAAGAAGAGTCCTTACGAGTCAAGCCACATCAGGGACGTCGTCACCAATTGCATCACGCTAAAATATGGCGAGACGACGGACATATCCCCTGATGTCAGACTGACCTTCCATAATGCGGGGCACATCCTCGGTTCTGCAATATGCCATTTCCACATAGGCGACGGCCTGTACAATGTGGCGATTTCCGGGGACATCAAGTTCGAGAAGTCATGGCTTTTCAACGCCGCTGTGAACAAGTTCCCGAGGCTCGAGACAATCGTGCTAGAGTCAACATACGGTGGATACCACGACATGCAGCCGAGCCGCCAGGAGGCGGGACAGCAGCTTCGGGAGATTGCCAGCAGAACGCTCGGGAAAAACGGCAAGATGATGATACCTGTATTCGCCGTCGGACGTTCCCAAGAGGTCATGCTCGTCCTCGAGGAGCTCATGAGGAACGGCATGATACCGAAAGTGCCCGTGTACCTGGACGGGATGATCTGGGAGGCGACCGCAATTCATACCGCCTATCCTGAGTACCTTAACAGCCAGCTGAGGACGCAGATATTCCAGAGCGGGCAGAACCCGTTCCTTTCTGAGATATTCAAGAGGGTCGATTCTCCAGACATGAGGGAGAGGATCTGCCATGACCCGGAGCCGTGCATAGTGCTTGCGACAAGCGGAATGATGAACGGCGGGCCGATCATGGAATACTTCAAGGAATGGGCTGACGACCCGGCCAATTCGCTTGTATTCGTCGGTTTCCAGGCAGAGGGTACGATGGGCCGAAAGGTGCAGAAGGGCTGGAACGAAGTCACTTTGAACGATCGCGGAAAGCAACTCAACATCAATGTCAAAAGTAACATTGAGACAGTCGACGGGTTCTCAGGACATTCGGACCGGAGGCAGCTGATGAACTATGTCGCCACCCTCGACCCGAGACCTGATCGAATAGTCGTCTGCCACGGGGAAGAACACAAGTGCCTCGATTTCGCAGGATCGATCTATAAGAAGTTCGGTATTGAGACGCGGGCACCGATGAACCTCGAGACGATAAGGCTCAAATGATCAGGCATCATCAACAATCAGCCTTCTCTGATCCTGAGGCTCTTTTTGCCGTTCGATAGAAGCACGACCCTACTGTCGGGATGCTCATCCTTGATCTCGTATGAGGTCTCCGCTGAAAGACGGTCCGAGAACATCTTGATTTCGTCGTGGCCAGGCATGTTCTCTATCGTCAATCTGTTTCTCGAATCGCCAACGAACATATATGCCTTAGCCTCGATGAAATCCGGGCTCGCCCGGGAGATTATCTTGGCGTATTCCAATTCCCAGCCCATGTTCCATCCCTTCACAAGAGTGAGTCTCACGACTTTTCTAGTGTCAAGTGACGGAAGAATCTCAATTGTCTCGTTGAACCGCTCCCAAAGGCGAGGAGTTCTGGGAAGACAGAGCTTTTCGAACACGTCTGCGTTCGGCGCGGCAATCGTGACATACAGCTGCGTTGGAAGCGGATCAAGTGCGGCAATCGCCTTCGGATTCGTACCGTTGGTTACAAGGAATGTCGTCATCCCTCTCTTGTTACATTCTTCTATCAGCTCCGATAGATTGGGGTACAGCGTCGGCTCGCCTGAGAGAGATATCGCGACATGTTTAGGCTCTCGCGATTCGAGCCATTTCTCCTTGCTGCACCTCTCATCCCCCTTGAAACCTGAGACAATCTCCTTCTGCGCAGAGATCATCTTGTCCAGCATCTCAGAGGGGCTCATCGTATCCCGAGACGGATAATCCTTCATGCCGTGGAATCTCCAGCAGAACAGGCATTGGCAGTTGCATATGTTCAGGGTCGGGGTCATCTGCATGCATCTGTGCGATTCGATGCCGTAGAATTTCTCCTTATAGCAGGGCTTGCCATATAACAATTTGGCCTTGAGCCAGTGGCAGCCTTTCACGCCGGCGGAGTCCCCGACCAGCTTGTACCCCTGCCATTCCAATTTCTTCTCAGCGCCTGAGGACCTCATGTGATTTCCTGCCGGCTATCTGAATTCAAAAAGCGATCTCTGTCCTTGAGATTCATCCTGAGACGGGGTTTCTTGCTGTTCCTCAATTTCTTCACGCTCGGGTGCCTCGGATTCGACATCGGACAGTATGCTTTCTATTTTTTCCGAATCCGAATCTATTCCGAGGAGAAGCGCGAGATCTCCGGCCTGAAGGTCCATCTCTTTCGTGAGCTCTCTCGCCAATTCGATGTCTCTGATCATCAATCCCCTGAGATACGGAAGTATCGACTCCCTCGCAATCGGCCGAGATGTGTGCGAATACAGTGCGAGCTTGCCGAGAAGGCTCTTTATCGATGCCCTTTTCGCCTTCGTTTGCGATAGCCTGATCAGGTACATCGGGAACCGCAGCGTGTCGGAATATATCTTGTAACGATCCCCAGCAGAGATGGACACTCCCATGCTCATCATGTCGTTGGCATAGGACCAGAGACCGTAGTATTGCTTTCTGCTGACGCGTCCCAGATAGATATCCGCCTTCGAGAGGTAATCTATTGCCCGCAGCCTGTCCTCTGGGTCTCTGATGACCGCTGGAAGATTGTCGTCTATCCAGAGAATTAGTCTATCCGGGGTTTCGTCCAGAGAGATGAGCGATAGCCGAGCGGCTATCGGATCATTTGACGAGAATATATCGGCCAATGCATCGAAGGTCTCAGGCTGGACATCTCTCCATCCGAGATTTTCTATCACCTCTTGCATTTGCTCCGGGTCGAGTTTAGCTATCGATTGGAGATCATTCACTGCGGCGCGTATGTCCGTTCCAGAATTCTGCGCTATCTTGTATAGAAAATCATGAGATATTTCAAATCCTTCGTTTTCAGCAATCCTTTCGAGGACCGCGATGATGTTTTGCGAGTTCGGCCTCGAGAATTTTATTGTCTGCGCCAGGGTTTTCACGCCACTGGCTCTTCGAGTCAATTCATAATAATCATTCACAATCAAAACGATCGGCTGTTCGGTTTTTCTCAGCGCTTGGACTATCGCTTTCGCTCCGCCGTAGTCCTGTCTCCCGAACAGATTGTCTGCCTCATCGAAGACTATCAATTTCAGCTTCCCGGTGCTTGCGGCGTGATAAGCCCCATCGGAAGAAAACGAATCAGCCCTCGAGCCGTGCCCGACAATCTTATCGATATTTGCCGCGTTCCTTTGGTCGGAGGCATTGAGCTCGACAATATCCCATTCGTAATCAGCCGCTAGCGCGAGCGCGGCGCTCGTCTTTCCGATTCCGGGCGGACCCGAAAGTATCGCTCCTCTCTTTCTTGGATTACCCTTCATCCAAGAATCCGCCCATTGCTTCAGCTGCTTAATCGCTTGTGAATTTCCCGCGATTTCGGAGAGCTTCCTTGGACGGTAAATTTCCGTCCAGCTCTGCTGCTCAGAAGCAATTTCTTTCATTGAACCGTCTCATCCGTATGAAGGTGATTTATGATTTAACTTATTCCCATTGTAAAGTGAAACTGCTGGATGTCTGCCATTAGATAATATCGAATAGGGAGACTCCTTCCTTCTAAGTAGCGATTAATTGCATCATTCGACCATTAAAAACGAACTTTTATAACTCGAAGCTAAAATTTTACTACCCATAACAAATCACTTTTTAATATTATACTCTCAATTGCTTTGCCATATTCTGAAAGAAATATGGTTGGCGCTCCAAAGAATTTTAAAATAAGAAATTGGCACGGCGAAGCTCTATCTCAGCCGTGCAATCGGGATGCCAGTAACAGGAAAATCACTGCATCTCGAAGCTGTAAGTAAGATTTGCGCGATGTGCTTTGTGCATCTCGAATGGATCATCCGGTTCCATTAATTCGGGCAACGGATGCTCTTCGTATACCTGCTTTCTATCCTCAATATCCAGCGTGAGATAGATTGCTGTGACCTCAATGCTTGAATGACCAAGGTTCTGCTGCAATGTTCTCAGATCGATTCCGGATTTCAACGCATACACTGCATGCGTATGCCTGAGTACATGGGGATGGCATTTTTCGCTATCAATTCCAACCTGCTGACCATATTTTGCCACGAGCCTTTCTATCTGCCTTCGTGATAATGGAGTCCTCTTGTTTGATACAAGAAAATGATCCTTCTTGTTCTTGCGAGTCCCAATATAATCCCTAACAAGCATCTTAGTATAATCGCTCACCAGAGGCACTTTGCGTCCTTCCTTGTGCCTCTTGGCTTGCTGTATTGTCATCTCGCTGTTTTCGAGATCAATGTCCCCAATCCTCAGATCCGCGAGCTCTCCGACCCTCATCCCGGTCTCGTATAGAAGACGAAGAATCAAACGGTCCCTTGGGCGTCTTGGGGCATTGAGCAATAGTTTTAACTCATCCTGCTTGAGATATTTACGCATCCCGATCCCTTTCCCTTCCGACTATTAGACGAACAATTTCGTCCGACAAATCGTATGCCATAGAGTCTATATAAAAATGTCGGAATAGTGAGTTTGACGCCTTTCGTTCCCATGAAAAGCGACATTTTCAGTCGAAAAACGGCGACTAATACCCAATTTATCGCCGAAGCGAGGCATAGAATATCATTGATAGGTGCCGTGCCGATATTCAGCTTTGATCTACCTTGACATAAATTAACACGGCAGACAAAAAGTATGACAATTCCTCTTGAATTTTCAGTGAAAAGGCTTCATTTCTATTTGATCCGAAATAGCCAGTATCGAAATGCACTTTAGTTTACGGTTGATTTCATAATATTAATGTTAAATATTATAGTTAGTAGTTATATGTTAGATAATAATATTATTTAGAACTAAAAGATAGGAATCTTTGAAAAATTACCCCTTTTCACATTATTTTCATGATGAATACTGATTGTATGATTATTGAGCCTATACCTCTGAGTTTAGATTGCATAAGAGATCTCTAAGAACAATTGTATATTGATTTCCGGATAAGAAATCTCTCTATTCAATATTGAATCTCTAATTTAGTATGAATAGCCAGTAACTTGTTTAGGTAGAAATTTTCAATCATAAATCGGATTCAATATCGCACAAATAACATCAGCTTAGATTCTTTAATTGGACTTATTGCAATCCTGTTATAACTCTTATTGATTTTTCATTAATAATTATTTTAGAACCATTTTTTGAATAATCATTAATACTATGTTTATATTAAATTTTTATATATTGACTTGTTATTTCATTAATAATATTAGTTTAATACTAAATTATATGATTTTTTAGAGCTCTTTCGCATTTTTGTCTGACATTATCGGTTCATTTTATGCCTGAGATCCTTCAATATAATAAATTGATTAGAAATTAAATAACAATTCTTATTGGGACTTCGCTGATCTTCCAAATTGATATAAACTGGCATGATTTAACTCATAGAAAATTCAAATAAAATTATTACGATGTTAAATAACTCTGTTAAATAAAAATAACACCGTTTAGATTTTCAGATCGAATAGTGACT
>JAOUEZ010000082.1 GCA_029858465.1 Thermoplasmata archaeon
TATGATTCGGAATTAAATGATTATTACGAGAATCCCGATGCTGCACACGACGGCTTCTGGTACAGGATGATTGGAAATGCATTTTATGGCACCTTGAGATTCTATGATTATACGCCGTATTACTGGAACCTTGGTCCCAATGATAGACTCACAATAGAATGGCCGGATGCAACCAATATCACCGGGTTTATACATAATCCTTCAATTCCAACAGATATCAGCAACACAATTACAGGTAAAATTACCCCGAGATGGATAGAGCCGATTCCGCCAGAAGTGCAAAGTAATATGCAGTTTGATTTTGCAAATAATAGCATTGTCATGACTGGGCCATTCGACGCTCTTTCCTGGAGCCAGAACACCGATGGTGCCAGGGAACTATCCGAGAATTGGAGCAGGATTTGCAGCCCGCCAAAGATCCCGCATGGCTGTCCTTGGATTGAATTCGTCGTCAACAACGATGCAAATCAACCGCCTGTTGCAGCTATAAGCAATGTTGGGATAGCTCATACGACATCGATAATGACCTTGAACGGGAGCAGTTCCTGGGATCCTGATGGCAATATTGTCGCTTATGATTGGGATTTCGGAGATGGATCGCCGCATGGCTCAGGTTCGATTGTTACACATACTTGGACTGCAATAGGGGATTATCCTCTGACTCTCACTGTTTTCGATGACTCTAATTCGAGCTCGACTGACAGTCTGATTGTACATGTGACTCTTAATCTCCCGCCAGTTGCTGTAATCACACAGCCATTATTAGGTTACCCGGGTGAGAACACTTTGCTCGACGGCTCAGGCTCGTATGATCTCGATGGCACAATCGTGAATTATACTTGGGATTTCGGTGATGGAAAAATAGGGTACGGAGAGACAGTTGAGCACAAATATTTCGAGATTGGGAGATATCTTGTCAACTTGACAGTGAAAGATGATGTTGATGCGCTCGATTTCGATACTGAGTACCTCGTCATCGATATCAAATCGCCGATTGCGAAGATCATGATGCAGGACAGAGCAGTTGTCGGCGAAGCAGTTTCGCTTGATGGGAGCGCGTCTTTCACGCTCGATTCTATGAGAACGATTGTCAACTACTCCTGGGATTTCGGAGATGGCACAACTGGCTACGGTATTTCACCGACTCACAGTTGGCTTTCTGCGGATACTTATCCTGTCTCACTTATTGTCAGAGATGATGTAGGTAATAACAGCCTTCCATTCATCGTCATATTGAATGTTGTGAATTCTACCGCGAGCGCGATTAGCGTATCGGTTGAAAGACATTCGTTATTCCCATTAGAAAATACGAATATGATAATTTCCGTTGTAGATGCAGCTGGAAATATTGTCACAGGTTTCACGGGAAATGTCACGATCAACTGCAATCAGAGCATTGGTGTGAATCTACCTGCTTATTACGACTTTGCACCCTTGGACCTAGGTACTCATACATTCGATAATATCTCATTTGACAACCCGAATTCTTATTTGATATCTGCATATGTGAATCTGGATCCAACAATAAATGGAACTGATTTTATAACAGTCTCCGAAAGATCTGTTGAGTTCAGAGTATATAACATATTCCAATATCCATTGTATGATCATTGGCTTCGGCGAGAGTGGTATTACGCGGGAGGGGATGAGCCATATAAGCAAACTTCTCCGACCGTCCAAATATACAGATCTTGGCCAGCGAATTATATGACTGAAGCTCAATTGCTCACAACATATAGAATCAATATGAGCGCCAGGAATGTCCAAGAAATCACGATTACTAACCCAACATTCATCCCGCGTATGAACCCGGCAGCAGGCACTACGGGCAGCGCTCACTATGATGTCGCCTACCAGTATCAGAGCGATGCGCAAATGTGGGATCTATATCAGGAGGGTAAGATTACCTTTGGACAATACAATGCTAATGACGGATGGGAATACTACATAACCGGCAACCTGACAATGGACAGGACCGCCGCAGCTCATCTGATAGACCTGCCTGTCTCAGAAGCGGATGTGCCTGCTTGGTGGAGCATCAACAACTACACGATCGGATACGACAACTGGGAATGGATCTGGTGGACCAATGAGAGCGGTTTCTCGAGCGACAGCGGCAGACTCGACATCAGGGCGTCCGATGACGGCTATCCGATCAACCAGGGATACTTTAATTCCGAGTTCTGGCTCCAGGAGTGGGCTGACGGAAGCGTATCGCTCAAGTTTTGGAGAATCGGATATGGTGAAGACATCCTGCTCATGAGGCAGCTGTACTGGGGCGGAGAATCATACGGCAATGTCTACCCGAACGGCACTCCTTATGGATTGCTCCCAATGGAATGCTGGCTCGAGGATCTTAACATGAGCTTGGACATTCATGAAACAAATTCGAATGTGACTCTGGACGCAGGTGTCGTCTATGGTTGGAGGGCGTGGAAGTCCGATGTCGCTCCTGATAATACTCCGGTCTGGAGATGGGAAATCATCCGGTCTGATTACATGCCAACGGATCCCATGGTATCTAAATCTGAAATGAGCATCTATTCCGATCGGAATCTGAAATACCTCAGATGGGATCCCGGCAGCAGCAGTTATGGAAGTTGGGACGATTTCGATTATGTTCCCGCAGTCTGGGACATGGTCCTTGGAGAAAGCCTCGTAATCGAAAAGCCTGCCTGCCTTGCTGTCGGCTATCTCCCGAAACCTATGATCGGTGATTATACTGAACTCGCAATAGGTCCTGACTATGGAGGCTACTATGATTCGTTAATGAAGCTTGAGAGATACGGGTATGCATCAATTCATGCAGTAGGAGCTCCCACAGGCAGCTCAATCATCGATTCCCATACAGGCGACCTAAGAATTGTAGGGCCTTTCTATCCTGATACTGTAACTGTCCCAGAACATCCATGGCTTGTCTATGAGCCCGCCCCGAGAATTGAGCTATGGATTGAGCCAATGGAAACACATGCACCAGTTGCATCGTTCGAAGTAACTCCTTCAAGTGGCAATATGACTAGGACATTCGAATTCGATGCGTCTGATTGCTCCGATGTCGAGAATATCGTCGACGATCTCGAGGTCAGATGGGACTGGGAAGATGACGGGACATGGGATACTTCCTGGTCGACCATAAAGACCGCTCAGCATCAATATTCGAGCATTGCGAATTACACAATCAGGCTTCAGGTAAGAGATCTTGACAATATTACTTCTGAGACCACGAGAACTGCAGAAGTCTTTGATGCTTCCCCGGTCGCACTTTTCACCGTAATACCAGTATTTGGGGATCTGACGACCGTCTTTGAAGTCAATGCCTCAATGTCCTGGGATCTCGAAGATCCTCCAGCTGCGCTGATGTTCAGATGGGACTGGGACGGTGACGGCACTTGGGATACTCTCTGGAGTTCATCCAGAACCGCGAATTACACTTACCCGGCAATCGGCAACTATACGATTAAAATGCTCGTGATGGATCTCAATGGGACCTCGAACATCACAACTCAGCAGGTCACTGTTGTAGAGATAATCCCGGAATTCCAAACCCTGATTATTCCAATCTTAGGAACATTAGGCATCATATTCGCAGTTGCCTCAAGGAGGAGAATCAGAAGATAAGTGCCTCAACTAATCTTCCAATCGAGCAATTAATATTAATTGCTCGCAATCCTCTCTTTTATTCAACCTAAAGATGTGAGATCAAATGGCGCTCCGATTGATTGAGCTGATTCTATCCGAACTCAACGAGAAGCAGGTCAAGGAGGCGGTCAAGGATTATAAAGTCCTCGACTTGTGGTACGCAAGGCTCTCCGACGAGAAATTCATGACGAGGATCCTCGTCGAGGCCGAGACTTCGGAAGAACTCATTGACGATCTTGAAAGGAAATTCTCCGACCAGCAAGGATTCAGGATAACCGTATTGCCTGTACAGGCATCCATTCCCAGACCACTGGAGGAGAAGAAGGAAGTTGAAGAACCGAAGACTGAGAAAAAGCGGGTCCCGCTCAGGATCAGCAGAGAAGAGATGTACTCGAACATCAAGGACAGCACAAAACTCACCAAGATCTATATGGTGACCGTTGCCCTCTCGGTCATCGTCGCTGCGATAGGGATTACCCAGGACAGCATAGCGGTTGTTATTGGTGCAATGGTGATCGCCCCGCTTCTCGGGCCGAACATTGCGCTATCTCTTGCAACAACATTGGCTGATGTATCCCTCGCACGACTGTCTCTCCGTTCTCTAGGAATAGGAATCGTAATAACTCTTGTTCTTTCGATCGCGCTCGGATATCTGCTTGATGTAGATCCTGACAGAATGAGCATATACTCACAGTCGGGACTAAGCATCGATGCTGTGATTCTCGCACTTGCCTCAGGGAGCGCAGGCGCCCTCTTCATAACGATAGGGGTATCAACCGCACTGGTGGGCGTGATGTTGGCGGTAGCGCTTCTTCCGCCGTTGGTCACGGTAGGTTTGCTCATAGGTGCAGGTTATTCGTCTATGGCAGTCGATGCATCCTTTCTATTTCTGACCAACCTGATCTGCATAAATCTTGCAGGTGTCTTGACTTTCATTTGGCAGGGAATCCGGCCTAATTATTGGTGGGAGGCTGAAAAGGCAAAGAAATACTCTATAGCGGCAATTATCATTTGGATACTGGTTCTGGCAACACTAGCATTGATTGCCTATTTGTCTCAACAAATATGATTTCTCCTGCATTTTCAATGACCTTAAAGAAAATAGTAAAGGGGTTTGCTTGACGAGGCAAACCTCCTTCTGGAATTTTCCAAATTAAATGATTCTTTTAGCCGCCTCTCAGAGTACCGGCAAACACCTGCCAGGCCAGTGCAGATTTTGCGGTTAGGCTCAGTATGATGTATACCCGCTCGCCGTATAGGTAGTCCTTCCACTTTCTAACCTTCTTGTACTGCAAAACCATGTTAATGGCGAATATGTTGAAGAATATCGCCAGTGAAACGAAGATGAAGTACACAAAGGTCGGAACAGACTCGGATGCAGAGAGGACTGCTCCGAAGAAGTATATGCCGAGGACCACCCAAGGAATGAAACCAGCGAAACATCCGAATGCGTATGAAGTCCAATTGGTCTTCTTAGTGGTCTGGTTATGCAGCTCCATCATGAGTCCGAACAGGTTCATTGTTGCGTTCAGGGCGAATATCAATATCAAGCTCGAGAGCTCGAAGATACCGCAGAGCATCGCAATTACTACTATCATGACGGATGAGCTGATCGCATATTCGTACCAGCGGGCGTAGTTGATCCCTTTCTTCAGGTTCCTCACATACTGCTTGTACCCGACAGTTGACAGATAGAAATGCGCCACCGCGGATATGAACAGGAATAAGGCGACCATCGGACCGATCTGCAGATTGAATATCGTATCGGACGACTGAGTCACAATTCCCAACACAGGATCGTAGCTCAGCAGAGTCAGGTTGACCGGTAGCGAGAAATTGTTGCTCAGAATGAGCATCAGTGCTCCCTGGATTGTATGCAGAAATCCCATGACGACGTTGAAATTTCTCAGCTTTTTGAATTTCTTATCATCATCACATTCCAAGAGTACTCCCCCTATTGCTAAAAATAGCATACCCTTACAAAATATATAATAATTTAAGAGGAAATGTGTGAGGAGCAATTCGTTCTTTTAAAAAGCCAGAGAACTGCCATCGGGAAGCAGACTTTGATTACTTGCTAAGAAATCAATATGAGGAGTTGAGAAGGTTGCCGCCAAACCCCTTCCAATCTTTCACATCATTGGAGGCACGGAAAGAGCAGGTCACGTGATGCTCTAAAAACTTTTTTATGGTCGATATCCCCATCAAGAGGGAAATCCAAGGTGGTCTCACGAACGCGATAGAGGTGGAAGATCTCGTTAAGAACTACGGTGACGTGCAGGCGCTAAAGGGGCTGAACTTGAAAGTCGAACCGGGCCAGGTCTACGGCTTCTGCGGTCCGAACGGCGCGGGGAAGACGACTACACTGAAGATACTG
>JAOUEZ010000003.1 GCA_029858465.1 Thermoplasmata archaeon
TTACGGCTGTATACAGGAACGGAGGCTTTACGGTATCGAAGTCGTGAATGCCTATCGCGACCTTCTTTCTGTTCCTTCCCACAGTGATGTGCAGCTTCTCCTGTAGATCCATTACCGATCTGATGAGGTAATCATTCATCTCGATGTCGGTTACAAGTGCGGACCAGATGAACGGTCTTACATTCTCCACCGCAGGGTCCACTTTCAGTACGATGTCCGATCTTCCCACATCATATCTCTTCAGACCCGGTTCTATATCCATAAACTCTCTGAAGGCTCTCGCGATGCCCTCTACCGAGTACAGGTCAGGTCTATCGGGGAAGAATTCGAAAGCCATCTCATCGTTGTCCCTGCTGGCCGAATGGAGGTCCGCGCCCATCATCGGGAGCCTCTGAACAACTGTGTCGAAATCCAGTTCCTCTCCGATGAGGCTCTTTAGGTCGGTGAAACTGAAGTTTATAACTGGCATGTTAGTCCGGTTAAGGAATATACAGCGGATATAATTATCTTCCCGGCCAGCCATGGACGCCTGCGGCGAATGATGCAAAATCGGCATCAGTTGTATCGCTGGACGATCGTTATCAATAATAAAGCGCCATATAACAAATCTCTTAATTATCCGACTGTATCAAGGTGACCGTTTCACTCGGGAGAGCCATCCCGACCGGGAATCAGCTGGAAGATGTGATGTCGCAAATAATACCTCGGATTGCCACAGGGACGCCAGGTCTCGACAAGATGATCAAAGGAGGGCTGTTGCCGGGGAGTATCTACACGATTGCGGGCCCTCCGGGCAGTGGTAAGACTATACTGGCAGTGCAATTCCTAATAGAGGGCGTCAAGAGAGGGGAGAATGTCCTCCTGGTTGCTCTCGACGAGCATCCATGTGAGATGCATGAGAATCTGCTCCCGATGTTCGGCGAAGACTTCGACAGAATACTTGTCTTAGATGGAATGCTCGAGATGAAAAGTTACGAGAAGACTCCTTTGAGAGATGTCTCCATCACGAGACATGCTGAAGCGTTTGGCAAAGTCTTCCCAGAGATACCACGCTCTTCCGATATGATAAATCCTGAGCTGACGGTCAGTGCCATCCAGGAAATGATAAAAGTGATAGTCAGGAATGAGAGCATCAGCCGCGTCGTCATCGATTCTGTCACATCTCTCAAGATGTTCATGATGACCGCGAATGAGAGGATATCGTTTCTTCAGTCGTTCCTCAGATTCCTTTCGGATCTCAGTGTCACGTCAATGGTCACGATACAGGAAAGCGACTTCCCGACCGTTGGGGCGACAGACATAGAGTACATAATGTCGAGAGGTGTGATAAGGCTCTATCGATGGCTCCAGAATGACGGCTTTGTCATCGGTATCTCAATTGACAAATTCAGAGGGTCCGACCATGACGAAAATATTAACCGCATAAAGATTACGCCGATAGGCCTGCAGGTGCTCGACAAGACAAGGCGTGCCGACAGGGGGCGCTAGACTTGACATCTGCTGGCAAAAGAAGGAGAGCATCGACAGGAATCGAAGGACTCGACAAGATGCTGGACGGAGGCCTGATCCCGGGCAGGACGTATATCCTTATGGGGGACCATGGCAGCGGTAAATCTACGCTTTGCGGGCATTTTCTCATGGAGGGGATCAAGCGCGGCGAAGAAGTGCTCTATGTGACGATTGATGCGCCTCCATCGGATATCAGCACATCCTTTATCGGATATGGTTGGGATGCGGGGAAGATAACAATTCTGAACGCTCACCCTAGGGTCAGGGATTATAAGGCAAGGGGATCGCTGATAGAGGTGGCTGCACAGAGGAGCGTTTCAACCATCAGCGAGATGAGCGATAAGGAAAAAGGGAATAATCAAGCTCTGGTATCCCCGGACCTCAGCCTTCCAAGCCTTCAGCTTATGCTTCAGAAGGAGTTCGAATCAAAAGCTTACGACCGGCTCGTGATTGATTCGATTCTGTCGCTCAGGATGCTCGGCGCCGAGGAGGTCCAGTGGGAGATCGGGATCAATTCGATATTCAGGTTATTGGCCGAGGAGGGACTGACGACTATTATTGTCTCCGATATCCCGAAGCAATACGATAACATAAGACCGGAATTCATACTTTCGAGAGGAATTATAAGGATGAATCGTCTGGTGGTAGCCGGAAAAACATACAGGGCGATATCTGCCCAGAAGATGCGCGGTTCGGGACACGATGATCAAGTGAGGCCAGTCAAGATAACCTCCCATGGAATAACTGTCGAGGCATCAAAGGTTCTGCCACCGGAAGTTGTGACGCAGCTCGCGATGAGCTTTCCGAAGCCGTGACATGTTCATCTGGATTATCAGATTTCAAAGAGCGAGAGAATTAGTTAATTCCCCACTCTCAGGACTCGTAAAAAAACAGCCAGTAGCCGAAAAATGATTACCCGTCTTCCCCTCAAACCCCTTTTATCGCCTTTTTCTCGTCCTTCCGACTATCAGGAAGATCATCATCATTATTCCCGCGAGGATGAGAATCGAAGGCTCAGGAATCGGCGTGCCGGGTACGGTCTGTGGATAGTAGTCCTTGGCACCGGCGCTTCCCGAGATATTGTAAGGAATATCTACAATGCCATCCCAGTTGTCATCCGGCGCTCTCCAGTCGCTCCACCAGTTGCCGTATCCCGATGCGGAGTTCCACCAGTTGTCTGTTCCGTCGTCGTATGCTTGAACATGGCTTGGATCATATGTGCTGCCTGCGCCATTGTTTCCTATGAAGGTGTTGTTCCACATTTGGATATCCAAAGAGCCCAAACCAATTTCGATTCCGTACCCAGAATTGTAAAAGAGTTCGTTCTTAGTAATGTCAATTGAATCTGCTGTATTGATGGTAATGCCAACAGAATTCCCTGAGAGATTATTCATGGCAAAATTAACCGAGCCGGATTCATATACGAATACTCCCAATCCATTGTTTGTGAAAGTATTATTCTTTACTTCAACCCCCGACGATAAACGAAGATAGGCACCAATATTTGCATTCATGATGAGATTGCTATCGATAAGGCCGCCTGTACCCAGCAAATAGATGCCCCGCATACCGCCCGATATAATATTACCGATAATGTGGTTGCGGGATTGCCATGCGAATATATTTGCCTCAGAGTTTTCAAGAGTATTATTGATGATGACATTGTTGTCTGAATTACCGTCCAATCTAATCCCATATTGACAATTGGTGATTACATGATTCTGAATTGTATTATAAAATGCCCAATATTCCAAATAGATTCCTATATTATTGAATGGGAATTCGTTGTCATCTATAACATTGTAGTTAGATTGGCTAGAAAGATGCAGACCATCGTCATTTAACTCGCAGACATTGTTCCTTATTGTGTTATTTGAAGAGCAGCTGAGAGTCAATCCATATCTTGTGTTACCGAAGCACGAGTTATTTACTATCGAATTATCGTCTGAAAGGGAAAGTTCTATGCCCACATAATTGCTCGAGCAGTTGTTATTGCTTATCATACCATTCGTGCAATTGAAAATATGAATGCCATCACACAGGCTACTGGAGCCGCCATGCAAGTAACAGTTTCTTACAAGAAAATATACATCAGAATTCCTTATATCAATACCTGTTGCCAAGGATGCGTTTATGTCCCAACCGTCAATAATGTATGGATCCGAAACAGTGCCGCTTCCCCAGCTTATCCCAGTCGATGCATTTGGTCCGAGGAATCCTGAATCGCCGTCAATATAGATAGGGGCATGCATCGTGTATAATAATTTTACCGGGACAGGCGACTCTTCAGGAGCATCATTCGATTCCTGTAGTGGTTCAGATGATATTGTAAAAAGACTTATTGAGAGAATTATTATCAAGAATAGGCTAATGAGAATTTTTAATTTTCTATCGGTCCGAGAATCACTTCTATCAATGATGACCATTCACTTTTCTCCAATTCCTCATCCCTGAACCGAATCGATTTGGCTTATAGTTTTTCTCGGCAGGAGATAAGGCTTTTTCCTGACGTATTCAAATCAAGATCCAATAATCTGAGATAATGAACGTGCGAGATTGCCCGTCGTAAGCATCAATTCTGCCTTGTCCGATTACCCCGAATCCATAAAAGGTCTGATTTGATGAGATGTGAATGGTGTAATCGATTTCCGTCCAATTCCTGACTCCGATGGGGAATGAGAGGCTGCAATTTATTCTTACCGATGAGTTTTCAATTATTCCACTGAAATTCTGTGAATCGGAGCCGATAACGTTGGGAGTTGTCACTTGCATGTTGTAAGCCGCAGGCATTTCCATTCCACAATCATTGACAAGTATGTCATGGTCTATTATGAATGAGACATTCGCTTTGCCCAAGGTCCAATTGATTGAATCGTTGGGGTACAGATCATTTGTATCTGCACGACCATCTCCATCGGTATCCCTAATAGAAGCGATTGGAGACCAGTCTGGTCCGAGCAAATAAACAAGTAGAAGTATTACGACAATGATGATTGAAGTCAATACAATTGTATTCTTCTTTGTTATCATCTTAGGCTTTGGCTTTTTCTTGATTACATTAGAGTCTTCCATAGCCCACACATCAATTCCGAACCAATTCAGCAGGAGATAAGGCTTTTCCTATGCTTTAGGCCGAGGAAAAAATTAGCTAGTCGTTGAAGTTAGCTCCGTCTTCCCCTCAAACCCCTTTCAAGGCTTTTTCTGTAGCTCTTTATTCAACATAGCCCGTCTATAATCGAGAACAGAATACCAAATGCTGAAAATAATCCCCCAAATTGTGAATTGTAGTCCCAAATTGATGAGAATATCGGTTGAATCCGAATTCAAGAGACGCCCCATTATCAGTCCAATCATCAGGATTGCCACGCCGATCACTGGCGCTATCCAATATCTTGAATTCGAATAGAAGAATCGCCAGAATGAAAGACTCTTAGCATCGACACCTTCTTTCATTTCCTCTCGCCCAGTAATCCGTTAAGCAGGAGATAAGGCTTTTTCCTGCGAGGGTATTATTAATTGGAGGAAATTAAATGAAAGCCAAAATGAAAAAGAGGTTGATTATTGCTGTCATAATTGTGGTGATAATTGTGAATTATCATAATTTCAGCTTGGCCCCAGATAATAGAATAGACAGAAAAGCAAGAGTATCACAACTATGACCAATGCTAAAAGTGCTACCCATTTGGCTTTATGCCAATTTGTTCTCTGTTTTTCTTCCATTATCCTCGCCCAGTCATTCAATCGTTACGAGATAATGCTTTTTCCTTCCGTTCAATCAATAAGGATTGAGGTTTGGAGTAAACCCCCTTTCCTTGATTTTTTCTGAAACCTAATCGGAATCAAGGGAGACTCCGACAAGTCCCGTGATTATAAATTTTGAACCATCAGCATAGAGCGATCTATCTATGATGAAATAGTCACCGGGTTCAAGTCTTGAAATATTGCCGAAATTGTTGAATTGAACGCCATTATACCAATGACCTGAAGTGAAATTAGCAAGGGGCATCTGCAATCCAATCGATCCATTTGCATATTTTACGATAACCGGAGAAGGCCACTGTGAAATAGATATCTCCTCATAGCAGGGACCATCAACCACTTTCAAGGTCCAATTTGTAGAAGTAAAGCTTTTCTTAATGCCAATATCGATGACAGCAGTGCAGAAATAATAACTGAAAAAAAATGTGTAAAGTGAGAAAAACAAAATTATTCCTGCGATAACTACTAAGGCAATTGCGATAAACAAGCGACTTCTTACTAACCTTGAAATACCATTACATTTCATTCCATTTTCCTCGTCCAGTCATCCCATCAGCAGGAGATAAGGCTTTTTCCTGAACCAAATAGTCATTCTCCTTTCAATTCTCGGTCGATTCGTGATATGGTCAGTAATCTATGCCTGAGATTTGATAATCCGATGTTCATGCGTTTGCCAATTGGAGCAAAATAGCTCAGAATCACAATAAAAGAGGCTATGAAAGCAAGATAGACACCTATGCCAAGGGCGAAGGAATTTCCTGGGCCACCCCCGCTTCTTGGAAACCAATCACTAATCACGTTCTGTTGAAGCATGAACGTGGATATTAGCATTGGAATTCCACCAACTGGAGAAACAAATGAAGCGATGCATGCAATCAGATAAACGCCAATTAGTACAATGTAGAACGGCAGGAAATCAAGGAGGTCCATTGTGCTTTGATGAAACACATCGTCGAATTCATAAGTGTGAACCTGCCATGGAAGGAATATTGCGATAATGCCTATCAAAGAACCAACGATGCAGAGTAGATTGATTCTCAGCTTCATGCCAAATCCCCAATATATCAGTTCATCTGTTGGAGATAAAGCTTCTTCCTGATAGCATGAGGCTTTTTCTTCAATCTAAACGGTCAAGAACAATCGTGATCGATACATGAGGCAGTCATAGGGCTGGCTGAAGCAAAGGCGTGGGATGTTGAGCTTGATAAGACGACCAAATTAGGTCCTAAGAAATATGCAAATCCGAGCTTACAAATCAATAACTACCTTCGAGACGCCAGTAAGCCATGGGGGGTACTGACAAATGGCAGGAAATGGCGTCTTTATAACAAAGAGACAAGCCTTCAACTTTGACAGCTATTATGAAGTAGCCCTCACGAGCGCCAGTATCATGGAAATAGTTATTTATCCCGCCTATGCATACGCTCGAAAAGAGGGCCCGTAGCTTAGTTTGGTTGGAGCACCCGGCTGATAATCTTCATCGAAGATCCGAAACCGGGAGGTCACCGGTTCAAATCCGGTTGGGCCCACTGTTCATACTGGCTGACTACAAAAAGGTACATTTTCTGCGATTTTCTGCAACTGGATAATCAATGACAATCTAGTAGATGGTGCACATGACGACCCCGATCAAAATGAAAATAACGATTGCTGATACCACTACAATTATTTTCATCTTCTTGCTCATCGCATTCAACTCCTGGGGGTGACTTTTTAATCAGATAATTAATTCTTATCTTCCCACCATTTCTATCATCGCTTCTGTCCAAGAAATTTCAAAAAACTTCTCCACGTCATTGAAATATCGACGGCTTGCCATACATGTTCTATATGAATGAAAAAACGTGAAAAAGATTTGAGAGTTGCCAAAGAGTCAATCAGAAAAAAATTTATAAATTCATAATATCGGGGAGAGGGGGCCGCTCATGAAAATTGAATATTATCATGCTTCGGAATACGGTAATGGGGCGAAGGTCGCAGAGGAGTTCAAGAGGATTATGGCAACCAAAGGGATCGTTGTGAATGTCCACCACGTACGGGAAGTGAAGCCCAGGGAGATCCCGGCTGCGGATCTATACTTATTCAGCTCGCCAGGCCGAATGGGAAAGCCAATCGGGGGTATGCGTCGATTCCTGAAGAAGATTAATTTGCCCTCCGAGTCCCGCTATGCGATTCTGGTCACAGAAATGAATCCCCAGCCAGATAAGAAGACCGGGAGGATGCCGACCGAGGAAGAGTTAGGGCGGTGTCAGCTGGTCATTCCGAAAATGAATGAAATCCTTCAGGCCAAGGGATTCAAGAAGGTCGCCGATGGCAAGATTTATGTCACGGGCATCAAGGGACCGCTAGAAGAGGGATGGCAGGGCAAGGTAGAGGAGTTCGTATCCGTCATTCTCAGCTCATCTTGAGGGGGACTCCTGCAGATATAGTGTTGAAAAAAGAAGGCAAAAGGGAGGAGACAAAATGAAAGCTTTAGTTGCATATATGTCCTCGACGGGAAATACCAAAAAAGTCGCCGAGGCAATCTATGGAGAAATCAACTGCGAGAAAGAAATCAAGCCTATCAGCGAAGTAGAAGACATCGCAGTCTGGGACATCGCATTTCTGGGATTCCCGACCCATGGGTACGGCCCGGATAAGAAGACAAAGAGAATCATCGAGGGGCTCTGCACGAAGGGCAGAAAAGTCGCTTTGTTTGTGACACATGCCGCCCCAGAAAACGAACCCGAGGTTGCAGAATGGATGACGAAATTCAAGCAGGCGGCCTCCGGCGCGGAAGTCGTGGGCTTCTTCGATTGTCAGGGACAACTCTCGAAAGGGACGAAGCTCATCATGAAGATAGCCCCCAACAAAGAATTGAGATCTCAGGCGAAGAGGGACAATAGCAAGGGTCAGCCCGATCAGGCAAGGCTCGAAAAGGCCCGGGTTTTCGCAAGGGACACCATGAATAATTTCCGCCCTTAGAAAAGCCCGTAGGTAAAGAAACGTAAAGCAGGAATAAGGGTTTTTCGAGGGGCTTGTAGCCCCTCCTTTCTGTACCTTCCCGAGATGTCGATAAATTGCCTATCTTGTACCTTTTTCGTTTAAGCCAGTAAATTTGCTGGGCACAAATCCGGTTGGGCCCACCGCTCTTTCTTTAGAGGAATCGAAAAAAGCCTCGAAAAAGGGTTGAGGACACGGCATGCTTATTGTTTCATGACAGACCAGCAGAGTTTGTCGTATGGATTTCGTGATAACAAAGCCTTATGTCTTGATGATGATTAGAGGACGTTATGACAAAGATAAGAATCGAGAATGTCGTCGCATCAACATCGCTTGACAGAGAGTTGGATCTGCATGCAATTTCACTTGCCCTCGAAGGCGCGGAGTACGACCCCGAGCGATTCCCTGGCCTAATCTATAGGCTGAAGGAGCCGAAGACCGCATCTTTACTTTTCAGAAGCGGCAAGATCGTTTGCACGGGCGGGAAGAGCCTCGTGGACGTCAAGATGGCGATAAGCAAAGTCACGAAGCAGCTCGAGGCCGCTGGCATCCACATCAAGATCGAGCCGAAGATAGAGGTGCAGAATATCGTCGCCTCATCCGACCTTGAGTCGGAGATAAATCTCAACGCGGTCGCGATCAGCCTCGGATTGGAGAGGGTCGAATACGAGCCGGAGCAGTTCCCTGGGCTCGTTTATAGAGTCGCCTCTCCGAAGGTCGTCATCCTTTTGTTCGGAACAGGAAAACTCGTCTGCACTGGCGCCCGGACGCCTGAGGATGTCGAAGTCGCAGTGAACAAGATCGCCGAAGAACTCAGGGTGGCAGGTCTTCTTCTTTCTGAGAGGGGCGCAACCAATTAGCACTGGTCAGAAAAAGCCTTATCTCCTGCTGGAGAAAGCTTTTAAGCCAAATGAATTTAATTCGGCGGTAGGGGAGAAAATAAATGGCTATTATTGATAGGGGAAATATTAAACAGCAAAATAGACCGAAAAAGTCCTTCTGCGTGTTCATAATAGTTGCCTTTACCATTGTCATAATGATAATATCGCTATTGCACCCGCAGGAATTGAATAATACTCCTCATGACTCTCCTGCTCCTGCAAGAATTACATTTTCAACACATGCCCCTATCTATATCGATGGCAATGCAGGATTTCTCGGACCGAACGCATCTACGGGGATAAGTTGGGGAAGTGGCACAGCATCGGATCCGTACATCATTGCTGATTGGGACATAAACGCATCTTCCGCAAACGGAATTGATGTACGAAATTCTGATGTGAATTTTACAATTAGAAACTGCTATATCCATGATGGTGTCGGAAATATTTACTATGGCATCTCTCTTAATAATGTATCTAATGGCTCTATGATTGACAACATATGCTCAAACAATTGGTTTGGCATATATCCATACTCATCGAGCAATAACATTATGAGCAACAACAACTGCTCAAACAATAATTGGGGCATATTAATGCGCTATTCTGGCAATAACATTTTGAGCAACAATACCTGCCGTGTGAACAATTATGAGGGTATAGTTATTGACAACTTATGTAGCAACAATATTTTGAGCAACAATAACTGCTCGAACAATAACGACGATGGCATATATATCGATCAATCGAGCAATAATACTCTGAGCAACAACAACTGCTCGAATGGTGATTATGGCATAATTATCACCGCCTCGAGTAGCAATAACGTTCTGAGCAACAACATCTGCTCATGGAACAATCTGTATGGCATAGCTATCTACTCATCGAGCAACAACACTCTGAGCAACAATAATTGCTCGAATAATGATTATGGCATATGGCTCGAAATGTCAAGTCATAACATTATTAGCAATAACACCTGTATCTCGAACGAGTATGATGGCATATTACTCTACATATCGAGCAACAACAATTCCTTGAGCAACAATACCTGCTCAAAAAGTTGGGCTGGCATAGATCTATACTCATCACATCATAATACTCTCATAAACAACAAATGCTCGAACAATTCGGAGGGCATTCATTTCGAGGATTCAAGTAATAATAATCTATTTGATAACAACTGCAGCTCGAACGATTATCATGGCATTTATTTCGACTCATCGAACAACAACAATTACTTGAGCAACAACAATTGCAGTTCGAATATTGAGAATGGCATATATCTTTATCACTCGAGCAACAATACGCTGCGCAACAACACCTGCTCGAACAATTATAATGGCATATATATTGCAGACTCAAATAACAACACTCTGATAGACAACAACTGCAGCTTTAACGATGAAGATGGCATATTTCTCTTCCAATCGAGCAACAACAATAATTTGATCAACAATACCTGCTCGAACAATGACTATGGCATAGACCTTAGCTTATCGTTTGGCAACAAGCTCTGCAACAACACCTGCATCTCGAACTTAGGGGATGGTTTTATTTTTTACTCATCAGACAACAATACTCTAAGCAATAACAATTGCAGCTCGAACAATGGGAAGGGTATAGTCCTCATCGACTCGCGTAACAACAACATAATCTGGAATCAACTGTGCTATAACGGCTGGGAGGGCATTTATATTTCAGATAGTGATTGTTCTAATAATACGATCTGGAACAACACTTTCATAGACAACAACGGCGCGAGCAGCACATACGATCCAAGTCACATACAAGCACGCGATGACGGGACGAACAACTGGTGGAACAGCACAGAAGGATATGGCAACTACTGGTCGGATTGGACAACTCCCGACAATGTCCCACCTTGGGGAATAGTCGACAATCCCTACAATATATCCGGGAGCGCAGGAGCGAAGGACTACTATCCTCAGACAAATGCTCCGATAATTCCTGAGCCTTCGATTATCATTCTCGCGGGAATCATGATGATGATATTCCTGATAATTGGCAGGGCGAGAAAAAAGCCTTGAAAGGGTTTTGGGTCATTCTCCCGAAATCTCCAGAATGCAAATTAGATTTAGGCCAGTTAATCAAGGTTGGTGCCGGATGGGCCCACCACTCACCTTTTGGAAAAAGCCTTATCTCATGCCGAGATTCCGATAAATCATTTATCATTATTGATAATGTTCCAGTACGAATATGTGGATTTTTTTTGCCTGACGCAATCGGAATGGTATCACTTGAAGAGGCAGCAATATTCGCTGCGATCCATCTCAAGGAGATGACGCAGAACGTGCGAGCCGTTCTTTATGATGGAATTTCCGGAGAGACCTACCTCTGAGCCTATGCCAAGATATTATTATGAGGCGCGTCAGCGCCTCATTTTCTATTTAATTGGTTAATATTTCTATTTTATTGGCCTTCTGAGTCATCTTCATTGGATTTGGCGTTGTCTTTTTTACCTTAGTTCGAAATATCCTTTGACGATAACAACATGTGCTTAACTATCCCTAAATCTAATTTAGATAGGATGAAAGGAATTCGGTTCACAGCGCTTGATGGATCCGGTACGATAGGCGGATCGAAACTGCTTCTCGAATATGATGGTCATTCGCTTCTTCTTGATTTCGGCATAAATTATCACGCAATGGATGATTATTATGAGGAATATCTCCAGCCGAGGACACCATGTGGAATCCTTGACTATGTGACAATGGGCGTCCTACCGATGGTTTCCGGTCTTTATAGGGAAGATTTGCTACACCCGAATGCGAGCTTGGAGAATTTCTCCGTGGGGAGAATAGACGCGATCTTGGTTTCACATGCACATATGGATCATTGTGGACATCTTGGTTTCTTGCCGCGGAATATGCCTATGGCCTCTAGCAAAATGACAGCTGCAATCATGAAAGCTATTGAAGATATTTCGCCTTCGAAACTTGGGCGAGATTGCATATTTCTTAAAGAAAGAGCAGCAGGTGAAACGGAACGAGGTGACACGGTCATAAAAACGACTAAGGGTCCTTCTAGAGGGCGCGACTTCTATGCCACGGACGGAGGCATCACGAAATCCTTCGGGGATTTTTGGAATCTACGTCCTGCTACGCAATTTACCAAGAAGAATAATAGCATGCAACCAGGAGAATTCTTAGAGGATTTGCATGACATCGATATTGATTCTTATCCTGTCGATCATTCGATAAAGGGAGCAAATGCATTCAT
Organism: Thermoplasmata archaeon; assembly: GCA_029858465.1. Taxonomy (GTDB): domain Archaea; phylum Thermoplasmatota; class Thermoplasmata; order UBA10834; family DTMW01; genus JAOUEZ01. Next base: position 12,375 of record JAOUEZ010000003.1, read on the forward strand.
AATTCATACGAGCCAGGGTTCGGTCACATACACTGGCGATATCAGACTTCACGGACTCCACGGTGATGACACCCTAGAATTCGTCGAACAGGCCAAGAGAGCTAATACATATGCGCTCATTATTGAGGGCACTAACATTGACGGTGAATCAAAGAGCGCTTCGGAAAGAGAGGTCAAGGAGAACTCAGAAAAAATCCTTGATGATGCAAAGGATGATTTTGTGATCGTCGATTTCGGACCAAGGAATATCGAAAGGATGGAAATATTCCTTGAAATCGCCGAAAAATATCATAGAAAACTGGTCGTGACATCCAAGGATGCTTACCTGCTGGCCGCGATGAACACTGCAGATACGACGACTCCTGACCCGAATAAGAGGAACATTCTCATATACGACTGCCCGCGCGGAAAATACGATTATTGGGAAAAGTACATTTTCAATCAAAAGTACCCTGATTTATCGATCAAACCCTTCGACATAATGAAGTCACCCGGGAGTTATTTACTATCATTCAGCTTTTTTGATATGAGCCACCTTGTCGATCTAAGGCCGGAAAATGGCCAATACATATATTCTTCAAGCGAAGCGCACTCTGAGGAGCAGGTTATTGATTTCAAGAGGCTGAACAATTGGCTGAAGAGATTCGATATCAAACCCCATGGGTTCAGCGTCGACAAGGAAGGAAAAGTGAAGTCCGAGAAAGGCCTGCACGCATCCGGACATGCATCGAAAGACGATATAACAGACATCATCAGAAAGATAGATCCAGAGATCCTGATGCCTGTGCATACGGTAAGACCCGAATGGTTCGCAGATTCCTTCTCGGGAGAACGAGATGTGAAGCTCCCGAAGCAGTGCGAGCCAATAGACCTCTGATTTGAGAAGATTTATTTCCCATCGAATCGAGAAGATACATTTAATTCTTAAGTCTTATCCTCTTTCTCTTCTTCTTCGAGCATCCTTCTCTCTTTCTTCTTTTTCATTAACCTCAGGATGACGACAAGGACGGCAATGACCGCAACAGCAATGGCAAATACAATCCCGAGTATGATGTCGAAGGTCACCTCAGTCGGTTCATAGCTCAAATGCCACCAGAGCGGGTTCTCACCCCAGAAAGCATCTGGAGACATTCCGAAATCCTCAGACCAGTTTCCCCAGCCCTGCCATTTAGCATCGCTGAACCCGAAGCATATTTCCGGGTATACCGTGACTATTATGCATCCTGACAGGTAGACCCATTCGGAGCACTTGTCCACCCAATATTTTCTCTCATCATATTCGAGGACTCGTGCCTGGTTGAGGAAATATTCATCGTATTCTGAATCGGTGGTTCCGAATTCATTCCAGCCGTAGAGGGAATAACTGCTTGGGGCGTAGCAAAGATAGTTAGGATCTATATCCCCACTCCAGTAGGTCTGCATCGTGTTGAAAGTATAACTGTAGATCAGAAGGTTCCAGGTAGGTGAATTGACGAGAGATGGCACATGATCTCCATTGGCGGTTTCTATCCAAATGCCAACCTTCTCCCAATCCTTGATGACGAAATTACCTACCTCTTTGTCCATCGTCTCATCTTCGGCAACGACCATTTCGAAATTCAATTCCGTCCCCAGTATTGTGTCATAATCCGCGCCAAACATAGCATTCATTCTGGCCGCAGCCAACGGACCCGCCTTGCGAGGGCTGGCGCCAGGAGTGCCAGACCACTCATAGCCCGCCTCCTCGAGCATCTCATCTGCAAGGGATAGATTGAATGCCATCGCCTGGTTCATAGGAAGCGTATAGTTCCATATGACTTGGTCGTACTGATCTGTTATATTGAAGGTTGTAAGGGTTTCATCGGGCTCCCAATACCAGTTTATCCAGGTAGGCGATATGAGGCCATAGCCGATCTCCGCAAGACCCTTGAAAATGCCATCCCTAATGTGAGTCTTATTGGTGGCCAAAGCCGCTGCGCGTTGTACCGCCGGGTCCAATCTGAGCGGATTGATGTCTCCCGGAGCATTCTCGAAATCATTGAAGACAATCTCTTTGGAATACGCAGTAGGGCTCAGCGATTTCTGCAAGTTCAAGGTCGTAGGAAGGTTCGGGTTTTCCAGCCATGTCAGATAAGTCGAGGGTTGAATCTTCCCGACATCAATTGTGCTAGTTATGAGAGAAAGGGCTAATGTGGAATCTTCTGAGAAGAAAGTCAAAATCATTTTGTCGATCTCAATCGTCCTGTTGTATTTGCCGCCAAGTCCTTTCCTTTTACCCTCCTCCATGAAGTCGTAATATTCGTTCTTAACAAGAGTGATGCTTTCCTTGGCGACCATCTCGCTCTCAAGCCTGTCAGTGCCTTTGAACGGCCCGGTTCCTATCGCAGGTATCCCTTTCCATTCCTGCCCAAGATAGCTCGACGGCTTCTCCTCGAATACATGCTTCGGCATAATGGGAATGAAAATGTTATCGCCGAAAGCGACGGGCATTGGTTTCTTATCCTCTACGCTGCTGAAGAATATTCTAACGCAATACTCGTTAACCTTCTCAGCATGGTCTATCCATACAGTCCATGGTTGATAGGCCCAGTAAGTATTGAAATTCGGCCCTATCTGGACTTGTATTGTCCAGACGACATCGTCCGCGGTAAATGGGACGCCGTCGTTCCAAAAGACATCTTCCGTGATGTTGTATTCCCATATCGAACCGGCGGACCAATTCGCCGGGTTGTGCACCGTGAACAATTGTGTGCTGAAGTCAGTGCCATGAGATGCTGCATATTGTCCATCGATTGGCCACCATGACGTAGCGAGGTTAGGTTTCTTGTCAAGCTTCTCGTCCGGATACAGTAAGAAGTCATAGATTAGCCCGAAAAAAACGTAAGAATTGTCATTGACCCCGACGTAAGGGTTCGGGCTATCAATCACCTCGGTCATTCCCCAAGTGAATATGCGTTCATCATCCACGGCGGCCAGGGCATTCAAGGTGAGTATCTGGGCGCTAGCGATAAAAAGCAGCCATATGACAATCATCGAAGTTATTTTCATGATCTTTTTTTTCAACTCTTCCACTTTCCGGAAATTGGTGAAAATTGTGGAATCATGATTGAAATAGCATTCAAACTAATAAAATGGGGCAAATCTAATGGATTTCTCCTCGAACTCACGACTTTCCAAATCCCAAATGTAAAAGGGCATCCAGAATATTAATATTTTCCCGGAAAAAGGTTGTGCATAATCATGAGATATAGCTCACGCTCGACCTGTCGAACCCTTCTACTAATTCGACATCTAGGTTTTCCGGTTGCCATGCAATGTTGGGATACACGAGATTCGGGAAGAATTTGACTGTGTCCATCGCAATCTGAGTGGCGGGGTGATCCTTTCCCAGTGCAGTCTCTGATATGTCGTAAACCTTTCTTCCAACCTGGTTTTCGTCGAGATATCCGAGCGTATGGAGATATTCGTGCAGAAGAACATGAAATGCATAGGGCCTCCAAAGGTCAGGCTGTGTCTCCTTGATTCTTGCCAGCGGTGTACGGTTCATGACGATTATGTTCGTTCCGACAGGATAGAAGGCACCGAAGAACCTGCCTGGATGGTTTCCGAGATCAGCCAGGCCCAGCATTAGACCGCCCCTGCTCATATGAATCGTCGAGTAGACCGCGGTCTTTACGACTTCGAAAACGTCGGCTAATGATCTCGCATTGTCAAGGAGGCTGGAAATCTTACTTGTCATCTTATCCGATTGTTCTCCGTCTGGATATTTAGACATTATCTATTTACTATGACAATGACAGAACGGACGATGTACTCTTTTGTGCCTCCCTAAACAGAGTTATTTTATATTGGTCAATATTGATATAGAACAAAATCTATTTGTCTGTGACTGGGGATTGAAGTACCCTCCTCAGGATAGAGGAATCCTAAAGGGAGGAAATCGAGGATGTAGTGAGGGTTCGAGTCCCTCGCACTCCTTCTTATTGTGAAACGGAAAGGGTAATACCTACTTTCACATCTGCGACATATATGGATGCATGGACGTTGATGGGCTTTGTCGCGGGTTCCTTGACCACGAGCGGATATATCCCTCAAATAATCAAAGGCTACAGGACTAAAAGAATGCATGATGTCTCTCTGATGATGGTGAGCATCCTGTGCGTCGGAATGTCCCTTTGGATAGTGTATGGAATATCCCAAGACGATCTTGCGCTTATCGTCTCGAACATCATTGGCACGACATTCCTTTCGGTTCTCATTGCCATGAAGTTCATCTACAATGGCAGAGACCGTGTCAAAGAATAAATCCCTGGAAGGATTTCCAAGACATGACGGGAACCAATAACTACTGGATAGTCATTAGGCTGAGGCAAGGCCTGGAATCCAAAAGGGAGAAGCCATATGATAGGTGACGAGATCATAGGTCTTTTTGAGGCCATTGGGGCTTTGGGCCTGGTGATTTCATTTGCAATTATCAGTTTCCTGGACGGTTTTGCTATTCCGACTCTTCCTGAGGCATGGCTGATTCTCATCGCGATTTCTGACACTGGTGTGCCAAAACCCATCTGGGCGTTGACACTGATTCTTGTGGGCACCTCGGCAGCCGTGTCAGCTCAGGCTCTCTTGTATTGCACGATTAAGCGAGTGGGACTTCCAAGAAGATTGAAAGGATGGATGACCCGCTATACGAAGTTCCTAATTGTGTCAGATGAAAAGCTCGCGTTCATGAACTGGCTTGCCCCTGTTGTCCCATTTACAGGCGCTTTTATCGCCGTCTGTGGCTGGAGGGCGAGAAGAGCATTCATATACAGTATAATGGGCGGGCTGATTAAGATGACAATCATCGTCGGTATAGCGGTTGCTTTCCCTCTGATCTTTTCACCCGATATGGTAGCCGACGCCTCGCTCGTTCTAATATTGGCTGTCCTGGGCCTGAGCCTTACGATCACATATCTAAGAAGAAGAATGCTCAGTAAAAAGATGACACCAGAAGATGCTAGCAAATGCCAACTCGATGATCATGATGCGAAAACGCTATAACAAATCAGACTTTCTTATGCACTGGGCAAGGGAGATTTCTCTTGCAGAACCGGCATTTCTCTACAGGTGTCGGTGGGCAGTCCTTGATTAATCTGCCATATTTTCGCCTCGGCATAGCTTTCCCCTTGATTAGAAAGAAAAGGGAACATCGGTAATTAATTTGCTCCGAATGAGAGTCTATTTCGATTCGAGCAGCTCAGCGAGCGCCACGACCATATCTTTGGTCGGTATGTCGACCTTCTCCTTGTCGATAGGAAGCTCTTTGGATATCGCACATGACAGATGTATCTGGCATTTCGGGCAGAAAGTCAGCAGACAATCAGCTCCGGTGCTTTTAGCCTCCTGCATTCTCTCCATCTGCAGCCGCATGGCAGTGGAGTTGCAGCTCATCCAAGCGCTTACCCCGCAGCAGCTCGCCTTGTCCTTGATATTCTGCATCTCTGTGAGGTTGATCCCAGCAGCCTTTATGAGATCTCGCGGCGAGTCATAGATCTTCGAATGTCTTCCGAGCCTACATGAGTCATGATAAGTCGCAGATAATTTGCCTGTACCCTCAGGGAATTTGAGCTTGCCTTCGTTGATCAGATTGAGCAGATAATCGGATAGATGCACGAGTTCGAATTCCAGATCCCCCGCGAAATCCTGATAGTCCATGTTGAATGTCCTCAGGCATTCCGGACAGGAGAAGACCACCTTTTTCGCGCCACTCTCCTTTATCAGCTTCAGGTTCTTGTCCATCAGCTTTAGGAAGTCCTCCTCATCACCGGTCCATATCAGGTCGTGCCCGCAGCATACCTCGCTATTGCTCACGACAGGGGTTATCCCGGCGGCGTTCATCAGCTTCACTGCCGATTGCGGTATCTTATTGAGCCCGAGCTCCTCCCTGTCTCCGAATATCGCGTCAAAATGCGGGATGCAGCCGACAAAATAGAACACATCTCCCTTGTCGGATATCTTGAGGTCATCCGTCATCCATTCAAGCCGTTTCTGGGGAAGATCAGCGTTCGCCATGAATCTCATGAAACTCTGTATCAGTCCGCCTTGGGAGCATATCGGATAGTTGCCCAGCTGCCTTGCCTGAGCTCTCATCCCCTGAATGAATCCGCTGTAGTCGACTTTGTAGGGGCACATCGAGTTGCATATCTCGCAAGTCGAGCAGGTCCAGATGTCCTTGTCGTTGGCTAGGTTTTCGACCAGCCCCTCCATAGACCTGATTACGATGGTCCTGGGAGCGAATTCGGTATCGTACTTCGCCACGGGGCACACTGTGGTGCATTTTCCGCACTCCACACAGTCAAAAGCGCCCGTATCCTCAATCAGCCGCTTGACCTCCTTCTGAATCTTCTCGTTCGTTAGAGCTTCTTTGACAAGTTTTGGCATCCTTGGAGCCGGGCCGATCTCTCTGATCTGCTGAACGAATTCGTTCATGGTCTTTGCGAACCTAACCCTCTCCGAGGCATTGATCCATTCCGTCCGAATGCGCCTGGAATCGAGACCAACTATGTCGAACAGCTTCTTCAGCCGCTCCATGCGCTCCTCTGCTTTTTTATTTCCCGATACGTAATGGCAGTTGTCAATCAGACAGCCTATTATTATCACGCCGTCCGCACCGTTCTCGATCGCCTCAAGGACCATTGCAGGGTCGACTGTCCCACTGCACATCACCCTGATTATCTTCACATTTGCCGGGTAGGGTATTTTGTTCACCCCGGCAAGATTGGCCGACGGATAGCCGCACCAGGTGCATGTGAAGGCGATTATGTTCGGCTCGAACTCCTTCTCACTCATGGGGGTACCTCCTCAAGCACCCCTTTCACGGTCTCCCTGACCTGAGGAATGGCGTATCCGGCGAGGATCATGGCCTTGTTGCAGCAGGCTGCGGCGCACGCCCCGCACCCCTCGCATCGTATCTCGTCGACTTTGGCGATTCTTCCGCCCTTGCCGTCATCGACAAGGGAGATTGCCTCATACTCGCAGGTCTCCACGCATCTCCCGCACCCGCGACATTTGTATTCATCTGACCTCGCCGTTATGCGCGGCATCATGACCTTTCCGTCATGCATGATCCTGATGGCCTCAGCCGCCGCCGTCCGGGCATCGTCCACAGAATATCTGATACCCTTTGGGCCCTGGGCGCATCCGATTACGTATATGCCCCTCCTCAGTTCAGGAGGGAACATCGGATTGATGTCCTTCATGAATTTGTCAATGTCAGTCTGGATATGCAGCATCTTGACGATCTTATCGCTCCCTTCCGCGGGCTCTTGACCTACGGATAGGACCACCAGGTCGCTATCTATCCCGAGCAATGTCCCAGCATCGGTGTCCTCCGCGCGGACCGAAAGCTTTCCGTCCTTAGCACTGACATCGGATACCCTTCCTCGGACGAATTGTATCCCTTCCTGTTTGGCAGCGTCGTAGAACTCCTCGAACCCTCTGTAGGGGCCTCTGAGATCGATGTAATGGATGTATACATCGGCATCGGGTATGAGCTTCTTGAGCTCCCTGGCCTGTCCGATCGCATAGGTACAGCAGACAAGCGAACAGTGAAGATTGCCCTTCGTCTTATCACGGGAACCCACGCATTGTATGAAATCGATCGTCTTTGGAGTCTTTCCGTCGGATGGTCTCTTGACGCCCGTCCCTTTCTCCCTCTCCTTCACGATCAGCTGCTCGAGTTCCACTGTTGTCAGCACGTCGGGATGCCCGTATTTCAGTTCAGGAATCCGCTTAGGGTCGAATGTCTTAGACCCGGTTGCGATGATTATCGTTCCGACATCGAACTCCTTTGCGCCCTCGGGAGTATTGACCTTCACATGCCTGTTGCCAAAACCACCCTCGATATCCTCTATTTCGGAGTTCAACATGATGTCGATATTCTTCTCCTGGAGAACATCCTCTATCTTTGGGGTGAAGACGCATTCCTTGCAGTACTGCATGCAGCAAATGCCGCAATTGTGCGTCGGAAAGGTCATGCTGAGCTTGTACGCTCTGCCTCCGAGCTCCTTCGTTCTCTCCACGAGATGCACCTTGAAACCAGCGCGGGCGATATCGAGCGCGGCCTGCATCCCAGCGACTCCACCGCCTATGATCAAGGCCGCTGGGAGTATCGATATCGGGATGTCCTCCATTGCAGTCAACATCTGCACGCGGTGTATCCCGCCATTTACGAGGGCCAGCGCCTTTCTTGTGGCGATCTCCTTCTCAGGATGAACCCATGCGCACTGCTCTCTGATGTTCACCTGCTCGAAAAGATATTTGTTCAGGCCGGATTCCTCAAGCGCCTTTCCTACGATTATGCCCTGAATGTTTGGAGAGCAGGCTCCGACCACGACTCTGTCGAAGGCGTGCTTCTTCATCTCCTCTTTGAGATACTCCTGGCCCTCTCGAGAACAGAGTGCCTCGTGAATGCCGATGCTCTTGACTTTGGGCACTCTTGAGATTAAATCTTTGATCGCATCAAGATCCAAGAATTTCGATATTTCCCCTTTGCATCCGCAAAGGAATACGCCGATGGCCTCCCCTTCATTGCCCTTGCTTGTATCATCAGTCAAAGAATCGCCTCCGATATTGGTTCAGCATGAAACGTAAAGCGGCTCATCATCGAGCTTGTGTCTTTTCTCGAGATAATATATTGCTTCCAGGATTACCTTTGAGGTGGCAAAACCATAGAAGTCCCCACGATCGAACACCGCGATCACCGAGACCTTCGAATCAGCCATCGCCTTTGCGACCCATCTTATGTCAAGATCGAGGTTGGTCAATATGACAAGCGGCTTTGACATTATCTGGGATACCTTGACCTCCTTGGGGTCCTTGCCTTCCGCGATGACCTTGTAGATGATGTCACGTTTTGTTATTATGCCATACGCATCGTGCTTGTCTTTTCTCGGTACCAGAAGAGCATAAGCCTCCTTGTCGGTCATCTCGATTATTGCATTTGCCACGCTTGAGTCATGGCTGATGGAAGGCATTTTGAACTCTTTGACGATGCTCCTCAGGGTTCTGTCGATTTCCGTCATTTCTCTTCCTCCTCGGAGCTATCCTTGCCCTTTAGCTTCTTGGCGAAAGCCTTCAGGATATCGACGTCGCTCACGATGCACTTCAGGTCTTCTCCTTCAAATATTGCAAGCTGGCTGACCTCTTCGTTCGCCATCTTCTTTGCAACCCATCTCACTCCGAGGTCCAAATTGTTGCTCGCGATGAGCGGTTTGGATTCAATATCGGCTGCCTTCAATTTCAAAGGTTCAAGTCCGCGAGCAATCACATCCTCAATGATATCGGTGATCGTCAGAAGTCCATAAGCGTCGCCCGTATCTTCACGATCGATCACAACGCATCTTGTCTTGTTCTCGACCATCGCAGCAATGGCATCCATCACGGTTGATTCCTTATTCAAAATCACAGCAGGTGGTCCGCCGCAAAGATCTCTTAGCTCCATGTGTCTAGCTTCCCCCTGAAACGGCGATAGTTGTTAATGCAACTGTGTTATTTTAACATTAGGTAACGAGCTACAATATTTGGCGGCAGATGATAAGAGGATCATCGATCCGAAAATGTCGATTTGAATAATGAAAATTGAGCTAATCGTGCTATTGAATTATCAATTCTTACTTATGTCCAGGACATTGTAGGAAATGCTGAATCCGGTGTTCTTCCTGAGCCCGTCTATGGACGCAGTCATCTGATCGATTGAATATTTTGTCCCAATGAAAATGACATTTAAACCTTTTGAAAGCGCATTTAATGAAGCCTGTACGGAGGCGTGAAATATCGTGGGCTCTATGCCCAATTTCTTCGCGGATGTCTCGCCAATGAGATCCCCGACCGCGATGTCATCGTACTTGAAATCCTGGATGGCTTTTCTTGCCCTCCGAGCGTTCAGGTTCCTGGAGCCGCCTGAATCCTCCTCGGGGACGCGCAGGGCAAGGAGCTGCCCTAGCTTCAACTGCACAATGCCGGACAGGCTCCCGACTGATACTTCCTCTCCAGTTTTCGCCTCGTTTCTGGATATTCCCCTTGAGTCTGTTTTTGCTCCCGGTATCGCGTACAGCCTCCCCTCGCGCATGACGAGGCCCACCTTATCGCCCTTTTTGATTCTCGCATCCGCCAATGCCAGGCAAGTATCTATCACCCGCATTTGTCTTAGTATCTCTTCGATCTCGTCGTTCAGCCTTGAGAATCTCTCCTGCATCAATTGCATGCCTTTCTTAGTCGACTTCAACGTGCCGTCAGAGATTGAGACGAGCTGGTCCTTCTCAAGGTCTGCTATATATTGCGCGACCGCCTGCTCCGTGACATCCAGACGCTTGGCCAAATCCTTCCGCCTGACATTGGGATCGAGGACAAATTCGGCCAGGATGAGAAGCTCGGTATTCGTCTTCAGATCTCGAAGCAGATATCTCTCCGTCATTTTCTCTTTCCCTCCGATAGGATATCCCTTATGTCAGCGGTCGTTTCAATAGATAAGGCTCCGTTCCTGATAAGCTCCCCGATGAGCTCTTTGCCTCTGCCACCGACGAAATCCCTCTCCTCGATGGTCCCTGGGGAAAGAACTACGATCCTCTTTCCTTTCTCCATTGCCCTCTTTGCCGCCTCGAGGTTCTTTAAATTTCCAGGGCCCACAGGGAAATCGGCGACTATTACAATTACCGACTCATCGACGAGCTTCAAGTTCTCCGCATGAGACTCCTCGCTCACCTGGGCGAATGGCACTTCTGAGACCACTGGCACGTGCATCTCCCTGGCAAGCTCGAAATCTGAATCTAGTACGTTGACCACTCCGATGGAAGGTGAGAATCCTGCGTCTAGAAGCTCATGCAAAATCTCTCCACCTGTGCCCCCACCGCACAGAATGTGAGCTCTCCTCCCATGGCTCGAACGAATCGCCGAAGCGGTCCTTGGTATCACGCTGATAGATTTCGTTATCGGATCCCTTCTTACCAGCACATCAACATCGTAAATCCTCACGATGTTCTCCTGAGTGAAGACCTCCGATGGGGAGCCGTAAGATTCCAGCCTCCCCTCATTGAGCAAAGCGATTTTTCTGCAATATCTTGAGGCAAGATTTATGTCATGCAAAACGGCAATGACTGTGAGCCCATCTCGATTCAGTTCCGTGAGCAGATCCATCACTTCAAACTGCCCGGTGATGTCAAGGTAGACCGTCGGTTCATCAAGCAGGAGCACCCTTGGCTTCTGTGCCAAGGCTCGGGCTATTATGACTCTTTGCCTCTCCCCTCCGCTGAGGCTCGAGAACAGCCTGTCCGCAAATTGCCACGTGTTCGTTCGTTCCATGGCTGATTTTATTACTTCCGCATCCTCCTTCGTCTCCCCTGAGAGTTTGCCCCTCGCATGAGGGATCCTCCCCATTGTGACCATTTCATAGGCAGTGAATGAGAAATCCGTCGGGGAGCTCTGCGGTACGACGGCGAATAATCTCGCGATCTGCCTTTCGCTCATCGTATAGACGGGCTTGGAATCTACTAGTACTGCTCCATCGTTTGGCCTGAGATAGTTCATGATGCACCGTAGAAGTGTCGTCTTTCCGGAACCGTTAGGGCCCATCAGCGCGAGGAACTCGCCCTCTTCGATTAAGAGAGATACGTTCTTCAACACTTTCTTGCCGTCGAAGGAGAATGAGAGGTCGTCAATATCGATCTTCAATTTCCATCACCTCTCATTCTTCTCTGTCTCAGAAGGAAGATGAAGAAAGGTCCTCCGAAGAGGGCGGTGATGATCCCGACAGGGAGCGTAATGAAGGAGCGCGATATCGCATCCGCCCAAATAAGGAAGGCGGCGCCCGCGAGGGCTGATACTGGAGCAAGAATTCTGTGATCCGGACCTACCACGAGCCGCATCATGTGGGGGACCATGAGCCCCACGAACCCGATTATGCCGGTGAACGCTACTGCCGCAGATGTGGTCAGGGCGGCGACAGCCAGCATGACCTTCTTGACAAATTCCGGCCTCGCACCAAGATTGTGAGCTGTCTCCTCTCCCAGGAGAAGCACATTCAGCTCCTTGGAGTATAGGATGATGAAGAATATCCCTGCCATTATCGGCAGAACGATTATCTCGATCTTGAGCCAAGATGATAATTCGAGTGAACCAAGCAGCCAATATGCGAGCTGGTGAAACTGCTGCTGCGCGACGTAGATCATGAATGAAACAATGGCTCCGAGAAACGCTGCCACTGCGACTCCTGAGAGAAGCAGTGTGTCCACATAGATGCGTCCTCGAAATGTCCCCAATTTATAGACGACATAT
>JAOUEZ010000142.1 GCA_029858465.1 Thermoplasmata archaeon
ATTGATTCGTTAGCATCCATCATTCTATCTTGGAGCTCTGCAATCTGCGCCTCTAAGTCAGCAATATTTTGCTTGAGCTGTTCAATCCTCTCATTGGTGCTGAGAGAGGAGACAATGACGGTTATAGAGTCCTCCTTGATGGTGCCAATATCAGGCAAGGGGCTTATGCCGCGCACCGTCAGTTCATGAACAGATTCTTCGACTAAACTACTGGTATTCCAGATAAATGTCCATGAGGTGAATCCAAAGATATTCGGCTGGGATTCATATAAGACTCCGTCGACGTAAAGATCTACCTGAAGGAGTTGAATTATTGGCATTTTGCTCTCGACTAGCACGACGACGTTCCCTGTGACATAGCTACCCTCGGTCGGAGAGACTATGAAGATGTCGCTGATGTCCTCAAACTCTAAGGAGCTCATAACCAACATCTCGATAGAGGGAGTCACATTTGGAGGCGCTAAACCCGAAAGGTATCCTCCTACGACGAAAATTCTTCCGATATCATCGCTCACAACTCCGAAATGGGTTCTGCCCAAAGAGAGAGATGAACCAATCGTCGACCAGGAATCTGCCACGACATCATAGCGCTCTATTGAGGTGAGTGCAGGACCTTCATCGTAATAATATACGTCACCTCCACTTATTGCATAAATATATCCGTTTCTTGCAAGAACTGCACCCGCATAGTTTCTATCGGAGTTCAATGAATCTGCGGTAGACCAGGTATTAGCAACTGGGTTGTATATCTCAACGATGTTGACAGCGAAAGCGCCAGAAGTGGTCCCTCCTCCGATAACGAATATTGAAGTATCGTTGAGAGCAACGGATCGTGTTCCTAGCCTTGGGGTTAGCAAGTCGGCTCCATAGCTCCATGAATCGCTCACCGGGTTGTAGATAAGGGTCACGTTCGTCATGGGGTAGCCACCAAAGAGATAAATCCTTCCGTCGGTACCAGTTGCTGCAGAAGTTGCATATGGAATCTCAGGGCAATCGGCGCCAGTACTCCAAGAATCCGAATCCGGATCGTAGATCTGCGTCAGATTATGTCGGTCAAAGAGACTGCCATTATACCCGCCAAAGATGTAGAATCTTCCATCCAATCCCTTTGCGTAGGTTGAATCATATGTTCCATTCGGCATATTCGTGCCGGTCGTGGTCTCCCCAGTGTTCACATCATATATGAGCACAGTATCTACTTGGTTTCCTCCAGTGTACGGATTATCGTGCCCACCAATCACATAGATTTGGTCATTTCCATGCATGAAAAACGAAGCAAACATTCTGGGAGAACTCAGTGGATACATGCCTGAAATTTGCTCAATTGGCATGGATGTTGCACTTGCATTTTGGCAAAGAACAAGTGCGGCTGCAAGTCCCATGACCATGACGATAAATGTCGCCATCAATTTAGTTCTCATGACTTTCATATTCATTCTTGTTACCTCCAAACTTGGGAATAATAATCGTCTTAATATCCCCAAGCAAACCTATCGACTCTTAACGGTATTGATGGATATTAATATTTTCCACTTTAAGACCAGCTACTTTTACGCACTGTAATTTTCGAACAATCGATGTAATTCATATCGGAAATTTGAAAAACGCAATATTTAGGATTTACCGATTCTATTTTGAATCATATGAATCTTGATTTACTTACCAAACATTTATACAATTCAACCGTATTGTCTCATTCCCGTGAGATGGGATGAAATACATAATAGTCACGGGAGGGGTTATTTCCGGATTGGGAAAGGGAATAACCGCATCATCGATCGGCAGGCTTTTAAAATCTCGCGGCCTGAATATAACAGCAATAAAAATCGACCCTTACTTGAACTTCGATGCCGGAACACTCAACCCGTTCGAGCACGGAGAGGTCTTTGTCCTAGACGATGGCGGAGAGGTCGATCTCGATCTCGGTCATTATGAACGGTTTCTTGATGTCAGCCTCACTAGAGATCATAATATAACCACTGGCAAGATCTATGGTGCAGTCATAGAAAAAGAGCGTGTCGGGCATTTTCTTGGGAAGACCGTCCAGATAATCCCTCACATTACGAACGAGATCAAGGACAGGATCAGAAGCGTCGCGCATCAATCGGGCGCTGATGTCTGCATCATTGAGCTTGGAGGCACAATCGGAGACATCGAGTCGATGCCTTATGTCGAGGGGATGAGGCAGCTTCACACGGAGGTCGGAGATGAGAACTGTATATTCGTCCACACGACTCTGATACCGATTGTCAGCGCGGTCGGCGAGCAGAAGACAAAACCGACCCAGCACTCAGTGAAGGAGCTCAGAGCCCTTGGTGTTCAGCCCGATATCATCGTCGCGAGGGCTGAGAAAACACTCGACCCAGCAACAAGAAAGAAGATCTCGCTTTTCTGCGATGTGCCGCTCGAGGCGGTAATAAGCGCTCAGAATGTAAAAACAATCTACGAGATCCCCGTGATATTCGATGAACAGGGATTGACAACCTACCTACTTAACAAGATGAAGATGAGCCCTCCGGATGGGGGACTGTCCGAATGGAAGGACTTCATTGGAAAAATCAAAAACCCGACGAGATGTGTGACGATCTGTTTGATAGGGAAATACATGGATCTCATGGATTCCTATATCAGTCATTTCGAGGCGTTAAAGCATGCCGCTGCCGAACTAGAGACAGCAGTGAAATTCGAATGCATCGAATCCGAGGAACTCGAACAAGAAAAGATGCATAAGAGAATGAAAAATGTGAATGGAATATTAATCCCTGGTGGCTTCGGACATAGGGGCATAGAGGGTAAAATCGCAGCGGCAAAATATGCTCGAGAGAACGACATCCCATTCCTCGGAGTATGTCTCGGTTTCCAAGTAGCAACTATTGAATTCTCGAGGAACACCCTCAATCTCGAAGGAGCAAACAGCTCGGAATTCGATCCTAATACGCCTCATCCGGTAGTCGATCTCCTGCCCGAGCAACGTGGTGTCGAGCGAAAAGGTGCGACGATGCGCCTCGGAGCTCAGGCAGTAATGGTTCAATCCGGTACTACTGCTCACAGATTATATGGAGTCACGGAGATATCAGAGCGACATAGGCACAGGTACGAGATAAATCCGGAATACATAGATAGGATCGAGGCGGCGGGAATGAAATACACAGGCAGGTCGCCCGACGGGAGAAGAATGGAGATACTGGAGATACCGGAGAAGGCTTTCTTCGTCGCATCCCAGTTTCATCCGGAATTCAAGTCGAGGCCTAGGAAACCTTCACGTCTTCATTTTGGCCTTGTGGAGGCTGCCGTATCGCACGCCGAAAAGAAGAACCGGTAGACTGCGTTTTTTCTTTTACTTTCCTGATAATTTTCTTTCGATTCGACTTATCGGACTCATCTTTCCTTTTTGGCAATGATTTGCCGGATATCTTCGGCAATAGAACGACGAACTTGCTGCCCATCCTGTAGTTCCCGGGGACCCTGTTCTCGACCCATATCCGCCCGCCATATTTCTTGACGAGGTTCTTCACAATGGTCAACCCGATGCCGAATCCATATGGTCTCGACTCGTCCCTCTCCAATCTGCCGAAGCGTTCAAGGACTACCTGCTTCTTGTCATCAGGGATCCCGCGGCCATAATCGATGATCTCTATCCTCAGGTATTCCTTATTGAATTCCGTCTGAGAGGAGAGGTTGAGATCTATTCTGACCTCTTCAGATGGAGTGAATTTGATTGCATTGGAGAAAAGGTTCGAGAAAATCTCATGGATCATCTCATCTCCCGGTACGAAGAATTCGCCTGAGGAGACGGATGAGTTGAATTTCACAATCTTCTTCGGGAATATTGTCCGAATGCTCTCAAGAGCCTTTTCTATGACCTCGCCCAGATCTTTCTTTCTCAAAGTGGCAGTGTTTGATCTAATAGTTGCCAGCTTTCTGACGTT
>JAOUEZ010000083.1 GCA_029858465.1 Thermoplasmata archaeon
CGTGGTAGGTCACCTTCGCATCGATTCGTTTCGGATCAAGTTTCTTTTCTCTAATCAGATTGGCAAGCAATTCAACCGAATGCGAGAATTTCGGTGAGCTGTCGGATTCGCCATAATCCTGATTCATCGTCTTGTAACATCCAGAGCAAGACGTGACGACCTCATCGTAGGATGATAGCATCCCCAAGTTCTCCTTCCTGAGCTCGTCGAAAAGCTGACGATCCCCAATCCTAAGAGCTGTCGAGCCGCAGCAGAGTTCATCCTTGCCCAATAGATCGAACTCCACCCCTGCCATATTCAGCAGTCTTGCAGTTGCCGCGGGAACGGTCTGTATGGATGGGTCCAAAGAAAAAGTGCATCCTGCAAAATAGAGAAGTCCTTTTCCGGCATCTGTCTTGCTCTTAGAACCAGCCTTGCGCGTCCATCTGTCTCTTGCTGATGCCGGCTGCATCCAAGGATTCCCGTAATTCCTCAAGCTGGCAAGGAGCTGTTCATGCTCAGGCATCGGACCGATATCCCTAGATACAAGGAGTTCTCGGACATGCTCATAAATCTCGGCGTTCGGGATTCTCGCCGTACAGTTCTCCTCATCAAGCCTGCACAGGAGGCAAGAATATACTGCTCTTGCGAGCCGGGGGCTCGGCTCGATCAATGCGGACAGATATGCGCGAATTATCAGATTCCTGCCCCTTGCGGATACCTGCTCCTCGAGCATCACATTGTAAACAGGGCATCCATCCTTGCAGCAGCCGCACCTGCATCTGCTACATGCCTCGAGAGCATCGATGTATTTTTTGTCGATCATTCCCGTTTGCACCCAAATCCGGTTTGAAATGCTGTTGTCAATCATCATATAAGATAATGACTGAAGAACAATCATGGTTTGCCTAATGAGACATGGCTGTAATAATCATACACTTTTTTCGATATTTTCTCAATTATATCAGAAGCCTTTGTCTCGTCTCCATGGTTCAATTTCCTTGCAAGACATGCTATCACGAAATGTGATTTTGGATTCACATATACGATGCCCGCGTCGTTGCATGTGCCCGCAAGCCATCCCCCCTTGCCGGAAACAGGTATTTCGGCGGGAAGCAGGAAGGAGACCATGTTCTCATCCTGTCGAAGTAGCATGATCCCGAGCATTTTCTGGCAGAAATTCGGCGAGGCCACCTCTCCGAGGAATATCTTCTCCAACAGACTGCCGATCTCCCTCGGCGATCCCTGGTTGTCCGCAACCTCGTCGAAGGACCTCTTCTGCTGGAACCTCTTCTCTCCCCTCCTTCCGTACATCGCCTCGTATCTTGTTCTGAACTCCTCGATGGGCAGGGTCCTTGAGTATTTCAAGTCGATAGCGGCCATTGACCGGCTCTTATCCATCTGCGACTTGTTCTTCCACGACTGGACCAATTCAGACATGGTCATTCCCTCGAATTCCTGTCCAAGGAGCAAAGAGAGAAGATAATATTCCCTGTTCGGAATGTAGCAGTTCGTTCTTGTAAACCCGAGTTCTCGGAGCATCATGTTGACAGATTGGACACCAATTTTCTTCCATAGGATGTCCGTCGCCGTATTATCCGATACGGTCATCATGAGCACGAGGAGGTCCGTAACAGAAATTGTCAGCCCCGGGGACAGGAATTGGAGTATTCCTGAGCCAACGGATTTGACACCGTCCGTGAGTTCGATCTTATCGTCCAGAGATAGCCTTTGCTTTTCAACCTGCCTGAAAACCTCCACCATGATCGGTATTTGAAAGATCGAGCCTAAGGGGAATATTTTTTCCGCCTCGATCGATATCTCTTCATGACGCTCGATATGCTTGATATATACCCCCATGCTACCGGGGACCTTTTTCATGAGACCTAGGACTTCCTGCTTCAATTCAGAAAGCTCGTCCTTGCTCTTTTTGGCGACCATGCAAATCACTCCGCAAGGTATCATCTCAGTGAGATACGCCATGGAGACGATTCTCCAATGAGGAATAGGCAAAAGGGGTCTCCCTCGATTCCCTGCTGCCTATCATATCAGAACAGATTTATATGGAAGTTTCGACGGATGACGATATATTGGTTGCAATCAAGCATCTTCTGAAAATCATCATATATAAGTGGGCTTTTGAAGCTTATCGATGAACGGCGAAGTAAAAGCTGTGATTTTCGACCTCGACGGCACTCTGATCATATCTACGGTGGATTTCCTGAAATTTCGAAAACGCCTCCTCGAATTTATCAAGGGTAAGGGGGCGAATATGAACGATTATGCCCTGCGCGAATTGACTGTAAGTATGATATCAAAATTCGAATCTGAAATGAGGAATAAAGGAGTGCCAGAGGACACAATTCAATCCTATCTCGATGATATAGACGATTTCCTTAACGAGATCGAGATGGAGAACATCGAGCAGACAAAGCCTGTCCCGGGAGCGAAAGAGATTCTATTGAACCTTCGCAAGAAAGGGATAAAAATAGGTATTCTCACCAGAGGCTGTCCCGCCTATGCCGAGAAGGCGATTACTATTGCGGGGCTTTGGGGGCTTGCCGATGCGGTGGTATCGAGAGATAGGAAATCGGGAATTGCTCCTAAACCGAGTGCGGAGGCTGCGGAGTCGTTGCTCAAGAAGATGGAAGTAGACAGAGATCGCGCGGTGATGCTGGGCGATTATTCAATAGATTATATTTGCGCAAGAAATGCAGGAATAAAATTCTACGGGATATCCTCAAGCGAGGAGTCGCTAAAGAACCTGAATGATTGCGGATGCGAAAATATTGTTGCAGATTTTGACGAGTTCAGAAAGCGGATAGGCCTATGAGATCCAGCATCAAACGCCAATATCCTCCTCTGATGAGATATGAATTAGGCGTTCTGAGGCCGTTTCTTCCCGAGAAGACGCGGTCATTATCACCTGCAGATTTCTTTCCAGGAGCGCCCTTTCCTTCTCATTCAATGTCCTGGGGTCGATTGGAATTATCAGGACAGAGCTAGACATCACGCAGATGTCCCTCATCTGATGAACGAACTGCAGCATCCTCTCGTATGTATTGATCGATATGAGATATTCAAGCCCGTCCATCAATACGACGGCTTTCTTCCCCCATTGGTCGATGAATTTCCTTATCTCGTTCATCAACAGCCCTATCGCGGTCGGCTCGAGATTGTTCTCTCCAATTATCGTAGTGACCCATATGGTTCTGCGTGGACGCAGTTGAGTGTTCTCGACCAATTTCGTTGGCGGGTCGCGTGAGACGATTAGAAGACTTGCGCCCTCAGCACTGAATTTCTCGCACATCTCTATGCAGTGTCTCGGTCTCTTCTCCTCGACAAGATATGCGCAGCCTTCAACAAGATCATCCGCATTCAAGATGTCTACGACTGAAGGATAGTCTTTCTGCATGACTGCATCCCATCCTATCCGATTAAATTCAAAATGCAACTATTTAACTTTAGTTCAAATGTCGATATTTCAGAAATGCAAATCGAAATTATTAAGAAATGAAAAAATTAGAGTTTTCGCCGTGCGTTAGTACGCACGGCCTTCAGGTTTGTTCTATTGCTCAGACCCAGATCTCTATCCTTGGTGACGGTTCAGAGACAAGCCATGGGAGTCCTGCCACTGTCTGAACGATCGGATAGAACGGACCGTTGATCTTCAGATCGCCAGTCCCAGCATCCACGATCGCCGTTCCGGCTGGACATCCCACCGGGTGCAGAGATGCGTTCCCGAACTTTTCCAGCAATCTGAGGCCGTCCCAGTATCCACCATATTCTGGTCCGAAAGCTTTGCTCGAGTAGTTGCCGAGCATCGGCGATGGCAGGTAGCCGATGGCCAAGCATGTCGGCCTCTCGATTATCAGCGTCTCGCCTAGCACCATAGACCAGACATTAGGCGTATAGTCGTAATCCATAGGCAATCCGTAGGCGCTGCTGCCGGGATCCCATGACACATACTGCAGATCCCTGCTGGAGTAAGGATCTATTTCGGATTTAGTCACAGAGATAGCTGCCATATAGTCAGATTTGATGTTCTCCCATCTCCACGCGGCTGTGCCGGCTGGTGCCGTGTCAGACTTCCAGGCCCTGAATCCGTACACTACGCCGCAATCGAGCGAAACATTCGCATGCGTCTCCTCGATGTCAAGGCTCATGTTGAAGTCCTCGTACCAGCACTCATAAGGTATCAGGCCATAAGCCGTTCCGTTCGGGTAGACATTGCCGTACGACTCTCCGCCCCAGTACAGCTGCCTCATGAGCAGAATATCCTCTCCGTATCCGATTCTCCAGAATTGGAATGATACACTCCCATCAGCCCACTCGTTTAGCCAGAACTCGGAATTCCAGTATCCCTGGTTGATCGGATAGCCGTCATCGGACGCCCTGATATCGACCCTGCCGCTGTTGAGCGTATAGCCGCTCTCGTTGGTCCACCAGATCCATTCCCAGTTGTCGTATCCGATCGTATAGTTGTTGATTGCCCACCAAGCAGGCACATCCGCTTCTGAGACAGGCAGATCTATCAGATGAGCAGCTGAAGTCCTGTCCATCGTGAGATTTCCGGTTATGTAGTACTCCCAGCCGTCCTTGGCGTTGTATTGTCCAAGAGAAATCTTACCTTGCTGGTATAGAGCCCAAAGCTGAGCATCGCTCTGATACTGATAGCTCACATCGTAATGAGCGTTGCCCGTAGTGCCGGCCGTCGGGTTCATCCTCGGCACGAATGTCGGGTTGGTTATGCGTATCTCGTTGACATTCCGCGCCTCGACATTTAGCCTATATGTGGTCGTCAGCTCTGCCTCGGTGACTTGTGTGCCAGGTCTGTAGATTTCGACCACCGGAGTTGTATTTCTGTACGGCTCGTCCATCAGTGAGTAATATATCATTCTGCGTTTCCAATAATCGTACAATGGATATTCGAAAATGTCATATATTCTGAATTCTACAGTTCTCTGATTAGCGCTGGCGAACTCGCTGCTCGTCATTGTATCCAAGGTTGCATCGATTCTGTACGCGCCTGCATTTGCAAAAGATACAGACACTAATCCGACACCGTTCGTTATCGTCGCATTTGCAGGAAGGGTAACTCCGACGGTTTCGTTGCATGACAGATCGACCGTTCCGCTGTAGGTCGAGACCAGCGAGCCTTGTCCGTCGACGACTCTTATTGTCAATGTCGTGGTCTCTCCCGGAAGCAGGGAGTGCCTGTCAAGGGAGAGCGCAATATTTCTCGCGCCTGCAGGAACGACTTGGATGCTCTGAGTCACTGGAAAACTAGAATTGCCGTTGTTATCTTGGACTGTGAGCGTTATTGAATAGGTGCCTGTTGCTGCCCAAGTGTGGCTAGGAGTGGCCCCTGTCCCAGTCCCAGTGTCGCCGTAGTCCCAATAGTATGAGGCAATAGAGTTCCCTTCGTCCGTGGGATAGGACATCAATCCGCTCAATTGCGCAGCCTGTCCGACAATCGCAATGCTGGGAGAGACAATCTTTGCAACGGGTACACCTGGTTGGTTGACTATTGATATCTTGTATGTCGCTTGGTCGCTCATAGGAACAATATAATTGTCATCCGTGACAGTCAATGTGACTTTGTAGACGCCATATACATCTGGATAGGTATGGAAAACAATGGCACCATATCCCATCTGTCCATCACCGAAGTCCCATGTATAGTTGGCTATCATCCCATCGGGATCGCTCGAGAAGCTGCCGTCGAATATCATCGGTATGCCTCTATAGCCCACACCTGAAGATCTTATTACTGCGTTAGGCTGATAGTTCTCAGATACAACAGTAACGCGCAGGTGGTCGGTGTTAGTGAGACCATCATTGTCGGTCGCGGTTAAAGATATGAGATAGATGCCTTCCGCCATGTATTTGTGAGTGATGACAGGGTCAGTATAGGTCGCTCCATCGCCCATATTCCAGAACCAGGATACAATTTGACCGTCGATATCCCAAGAGCTGCTGCCGTT
>JAOUEZ010000085.1 GCA_029858465.1 Thermoplasmata archaeon
ATCACGACGACTCAGGGCCGCACCCGGACGGCATATTCTCCAGCGGCCTGATGATTGCGCCCGGCGAGTATTGGTCGTGCATTTTCAACGCTCCGGGCGTGTATCAGTATTACATTGGCAACCTGAACATCAACGGAAAGATAATAGTCAGGCAGAGGTTCTGAGCAGGGCGGGCTCATAGGAGTACGCGTTTCTCGTCTTTCGTCACGCTCAGGACGACCTGGGTGTTGGTCTTCTCGACATCCTCGTGTTCGAGCGCCTTCTTGACGAAGTCGCTCAGCTCTCTCCTCGTCCTGAACCGTGCTTGGACGATAGCGTCCCAGTCGCCCGTTGAATCGAAAACGGCATAGACCGACGGGTCCTTGGCCAGAGCCTTCTCGGTCTCGAGGATTTTTCCATGCATTATCTTGATCCCGATCACTGCGCTGATCTCGAAGCCGAGCTTCTCCGGGTCCAGAAGAGGCGCGTATCCGAGTATTACCTTTTCCTCCTCCAGCCGCCTGATCCTCTTCGAAACGGTCGTGAGCGACAGGTCCAGTTCCCTGGCTACCTCCCTGTAGCTCCTTCTTCCATCGCTGTTCAACATGCGCAATATCTTCAGGTCGATATCGTCAATATCCGCCTTCGACATCATCTCACTCCTGGCTCATTCTCGTTGTCGTTTTTCAGACATATTAAGGGCAAAGTCATCTATTTTCGGACAAACGATTCTTTCAGTATAATATAAATTTTAATTTCAGTTTGCAGGTGGTCAATTGAACACTTTTTCTCCGAAAACATTGATATATGATGAAGTAGAAATATATTATCACGGGAAGGTGAATAGATGATGCCGGAAACTTCCATGAACACTGATGCCTCGGTCAAGTACTGGGACGATGTCTGGCTGGATCAGCTCATAGAAGAAGCCATCAGGCTAGCCAAGAAAGAGAAGGGCGTCATCGCGCAAAACAGCGAATAGAGCCGATCTTCGAAGGCTCACTGCTCCTCTTTTCGATGGCGTCGAATGTGAATTTTATCTCATCCCAAGCTTTTGCAAGAAGTCCAGAGTAGTATGCGGCATCGAACTCCTTTGCATTCCATTCCGCATCGACTATCCATCTCTTCGAGTCCCTGACGACATATCCAATGACCATGCCGGGGGATATCTCGACCCCGGATCTCCTGTACTCGTCCAGCGCGGACCTCTGAGGGCATCTCCTATCGTATTCGTCGCTTCCTATCCTCCTGTTTATGACGAGGTCTTTCGCGTCGGCTGACCTCAGCTTTCTTCTATGCTCCTCGAATGCTCTTTCGATTTCTTCCCTGAGATTGAGAAGGGCTGCCGGATCGCCTGCCTCTATCATCGCATCGAGCATCTCCTGCTGCATCCTCCTGATGTACTCTGGCGTATCCCTCCTGTTGCGGAACATCCCCCTCGTCTTCAGGCTGCCGTCGGAGAGCCTGCCGTAATACCTGTTGTATGCCCCTGCGCCGTCGCTCATCGGGAGGAACACGAGCCAATCGTAGGCCTCTATCTCCGTTAGCAAACCTGTCGCGCTCTCGACCTCCCGCTTGAAATCATCGATCCCGTTGCCCTTCACCCACAGGCAGTCGACTATCCCGTGCAGCACCTCGAGCCCCATCCCCTCCGCTATCTCCTTTGTTTTCATTATTATCTCTCTGGCCGTCCCCGTTATCCGCTCGTGCACCTGTATGCTGCCGAACTTGGCGTTCCTGTAGCCCGTGTAGCCGAAGCTCGTGACGAGCATCCATTTGAGGACGGAGTCTATCCCCGAGTACCTCGGGTCGGTCTTTTTCAGGTTTTTCGTTTTAACCCTGAGCGCGAGCAAAGGCTCGAGGACTTCCGACAGGAAGCCTCTGCGGTCCGGGGAGCCAATCGTCTCTGGCGACAGGTTGAACTTCACGGTTATCGACGGATAGAGCGATGTGAAGTCCAGCTGGTGCACTTTCCAGTATATCCCTGGCTCCGGCTGGAAGGTCATGCCGCCCCGGTCGGCCTTCCTGAGCTCTTTGAACCCTCTCAATCCCTCGGGCTCGCTCTTCCGGAAGGGCACCGCGATACCCCTCCTCACCGCCTCGTAGTTCTCGTAGCTGGAGACGAGCGTCCCTGGGGTGAAGCGCGAAGTGAGGTTCGCCGAGAGGCCGGTCAGCCGCGAGGCCATCAGGACGCCCATCAGGCCACCCTCATGGTAATTGTAGCTGCCCATGCTGTCGATCAGTACCCTGCCGCGGAGGACGATCGCGCCCGCCCTGTAGTTGACCTTCCCGTAGCTCCAGTAGGACCGCTCCTCGAGCCTCGAGAACCCGCGCCCCCTGCTGAGGGTGACGTCGAGGCCGTATCCCCTGCCCTTTCTCAGGATCAGCTCCGTCCAATAGTCCGCATTGGGAAGCAAGATGATGTCCGGGTCGAGCGAGCCTATCATCTCGAACAGGTCCGATAGGACCGTCTTCTCATCGCCCGACAGGTGCCGCTCCGAATCCTCCTTTATCCTGACCGAGGAGATGTCGCTGTCCAGGGTCGGGTTGCCGTCGATGTCTATCTCCAGGCGGCGGAACGGCATCTCGAACTCCGCATCGAATCTCGATTCGCCCTCCCCGCAGCAGATCGTCAGCCCTTTCTCCGCCAGGAACCGCTGCTCGAGCCTGACGTCGACATTGTACAGCTTCGCCGAGAAGCGCGACTGCCTCTCTATCGCCTCCGCCACATCTCGACCGGCATGCACTTTGTAGCCGTCGACGAGACCGTAGACTGTCCTGAGCCTGCACTCCTCAGCGTCATATCTTGCGGCGAGCTCGTCGAGCATGTCCCTGTGCCCGTGCGGGTCCGGCAGATGCAGGAAGAAGCTGGGGCGGTATCTCTCCCGTATCCTCCTGACGCGGTCCTCCATTACCCAGAGCTCGATATCTCCTCTGTAGTCCGCGTCAAGGATCCACATCGTCCTTCTCCATCTCCTTGAGGATCTCTATGAGCGCGGAGAACAGCGCGGCCTCGAGAGGGTCGTCGAAGGCGTAGAACCCCTCGCTCGAGTGCTTCTTCGCGAGCGTTGCGAGCTTATCGGCATATATCTGGTCCTCTTTCCTGAGCGCCCTTTTCACCCGGAGCCATCTCTCGGATATCTCCTTCACGCCCATCCTGACGCTCTCGAAGCTCCTGCCCATCAGAACACCTCCAGGGTGCTCTGCGCACCGGGAATTAGCTCCTCGCTCTGCGCTCTTCCGGCGCGCGCCTTGTGATGGAATCGGTTATTGCGCGGATTTGAGATATCGCCGAGATAGAAAAGGCGGTCGGCCTTCTTCGCGATATGTTGCATGCTCTCATCGAGAAACGGGGAGTACACGAGGACGGCAGATCTGTTGGCAAGGTCGCGGAGCGCCATCGAGACATACTCTATGACGTCATCATCCTCCGAGAACAGGTTCGGGTCGTGCTCGAAGAAGATGAATGTGTGATGCGCCTCTTCCAGTATCGTCAGCAGCTGCGAGGAGGTGAACGAGCGCCTTATCTCGAAATCCGCGTCCCTGAGGTTTAGCAGGCTCAGCAACCTGGAATAGTTGCCGGAGACGAACAACGACAGGAACCGTCTAGCTTCAAGGACATTCCTGAGCAATACTGCCGCCAGCCTTTCCGGCGATATCAGGATGCTCAGGGCACCGTAATGAATATCGACCGACGGATAGAGCTCGATTTCCATCGGCTCTACGTTCGCGGATTCGAGTTATAAACAGGGGATGAAGAGTAGGGTGAAACTGCGGCCCTAAGTCAAGAAAATGGTTGGAGAACCTCATTTCTTATTTCCGTCAGGAGAATCGGGTGGGTCAGCGGTCGGATTAGCCGACTTCATGTAGGCGGTTCTTCCTTTTGCGGAAACCCCGTGGGGCGTGTGCCACCAAGTTCTGTCCCTGCGTCTCACCATCCCGTAGGCGAAGAGAAACATCTGAATGAATGCCATGAGCATAATTGATATGGGGGCATACCAGTATTTGGCCACATTCTCTTTATCGAGATAGAGTGCGGCCCATGGGACCACAACCCACCAAAAAGCGAGGAAGATGTTGAAGAAGGCGACGACGGATGTATCATGGAGATTCTCAGGAAGTATCGCGAGTATTGTGAATCTGCTGCCGGATGCGATGAATGCTATCTGGCCTACCAGCCATGCCAGCATGAACGCGGGGAATAAAAGATAAAGTGCGCAATCGAGAGCGATCGTGTTCCTGTCCTTTCTGAAAGCTCGGAAAAGCCTGCGGGTATAATTCACGAGAGCATCGGCATGCCCTGTCATCCATCTTTTCCTTTGCTTTATAGCAACCGAGAGAGTATTCGGCCTCTCCTCATAGATTTCGGCATCTCGTATCCATCTGATCCTGATGCCGTCACATGCAAGCTTGCACGTGAGCTCGAGGTCTTCAGTTATCGATGTGAAGTTCCAGCCATATTTATTTAGGAGCTCAGCGGAGATGCATATGCCCGGTTCTGCGAATACACAGAGATTATGTTCCGCCCTCGGCTGCTTGAAGAATCTGTTTCTTGTGACGTAATCAGCATGAATCGTCTTTGACACCCATGTCTCAGTTGGATTTTTACTTTTCAGATGGGCCTGAATGACACGGTGTCCAGCGATCAATTCGTTGTTCATCAAAGCGAGAAAATTCTTAGAAACGGTATTGTCGGCATCGATTATAATGAACGCATCATATTCACTATGCATTTTGACTTGCTCAATGCCCCATTTAAGAGCGTGGCCTTTACCAGGTTCACATGCCTCCCCTCTCTCAAGGACTATCGCGCCTTCCTCGTTTGCCACCTCAACGGTTTTGTCCTTCGAATCATCGGTTATGACATAAATGTCGAATAAACCCTCTGGATAATCCACCGATTTCAAGCTTCTGATTGTCTTCCCAATGACTCTCTCTTCGTTGTATGCTGGCACTAGGATTGCGAACTTATTCTTTGGAGGTTGTGGCGGTGAGGGCAGATTCTTCCAAAAACCCTTGATTGCAAAGTAAACATAATAGAAATAAAGGATTGTGATAGTCAAGGAGATTGCCGAGAAGATGACACCGATGGGATCTGCTACAAATACCATTGGATTGCTCTCCTTTTATTATCTAAGTCATTGTCATTGTAAAATGCTATTCAACATATGAATTCTCGTAGATATAAGCACGAAACTACATGCCTAGCCTATAAAGGTTCACCAGCTATCTTGGTAAATTCTTGGTTCATTTGTTATCTGATGATGATTCTTGAAGATCCGTTGCAGTATTCGGCTCATCCAATTTTATTATCTCATCGGTCTCTATTGTGACATCTTCTTTTATCTCAGCCGCGTCAATCGACTCAGTGTCATCAACCTTCTTGAAGTCTGAATCTCTCTGTTTCTTAATCTCTTCCTTTCCGAGATAATTGAAGGCCAGCCACCAAAATATTGCGACCCAGAAAATGAATATGATCTCTCCGATGTATTTGTGCGTCCAGAGAAGAGTGAACGGCTCAGGATCCAATCCGTATCCGATTCCGTTGTAATACCCAGCGATTATTATTATCGTCATTCTCAGCAGATTTGCTAGATAAGTGAAAGCGATCCCTACAATCAACAGAATGCCGATTCTCCTAGTGAATGATGAAAATTCTGACAGAATGAAAGCGATATATGCAGAAAGGAAAATGCCCAAGGAATATATGCCGGCGCAGGATGCGGCTATTCCTACTGAGCCGATAGATCCGTTGGCCATAATGAATTCTATATAAGGTCCTTCCACCGTGTTCTCGATGCCCAATATTGTGAGGATCCCTCCGAGCGGCCTCGCTAGAAGGACATTGACTATCTCTCCTTGCACCTCTATTCCTTGTTCTCCGGCACTGAGCAGTGTGTCGATCCAAAGTGGCAATACAAGTATGATGATGAGAAATCCCAAGAAAAGTATG